>JBCBQE010000217.1:0-8808 GCA_039820385.1 Cyanobacteria bacterium J06635_10 | reverse complement strand
GTGAAATTTTGTTAGAAATGCTCTGGGTATTTATAGATGTTTGCGGAGATACAATTTTTAAAACTTGATTAAAAAATACCTCTGGAGATGGGGAGAAACGTAAAGAACGCCAGATAATATAATCAAAATTATCTTTAACTTCTTCGGCTAACTTTACTGATAAAGCAGTTTTACCAATTCCACCCATACCTAAAAGTACTACTAGACGTACTTGCTCTTGCAAAATCCATTTTTTTAGTTGAGTTAGTTCGCTTATTCTTCCATAAAAAATGCTTGCATCTATAGCTTCTCCCCAATCTTGTGTGGGAGTAGATTTAATGCTCGGAAGTTCGGTTATTTTTTTTTTGCGATCGTTTATGCTATGAGTTACTGACTCGATTCGCAGCTGAGCTTTTTTGTAACCTGCTGTTTCTAGCAGTTGAGTTACCCGACTCCAGTTTTTTACCTTAATAGAGTCCGAGGCTTGCTTAGTTAGCATTTCTTCTATATATTTATATAATCCGTTAGAAAGATAGACTCTAACAGTGCTGCTACTACGACTTTTATAGACCTTGTTTGCTATTTCCGCTGGACTGAAACCGCACAGTAAACCCCGGAGAAATTTTTTTTCTACAGGTGTTAAAGCTTTTCCTTTGGCCGATGCTAAATCAATGTATAACTTTTCTAAGTCCCAATTGTTTTTAGCTTCTATAAAATCCTCTTCTACTGTCTGATGATTACGTACTGACATTATTTGTATTGATTTATTGATACTAGAATACGGCTTATCTTAACCATTTTCTAGGTATTTTTATTTAAAGACAAAATAAATAAAAGTAAATTTATAACGAATTTCATAACATTCGTTAGGTGACTTATTGGTAGTAACTTAGGTATCTTTGAGCTTGATGTAAACTTAATAAAAATTCTTTGAAACTTTATCCAATTAATGTGAGTCAACAACTTTGAGCCAGCACTAAGGCTTAAGAATGGCAATTGTAGTTAAAGGTAAAGTTTTGTGTTGAACAACACGTTCTACTTAAATTGTCAGATTGCCTTGAATAATTAAGTTGATTTCGCAGCAATTAAATTTTAATGGTGTTTAAATGAATCAAATTTTTCATTATCTCAAAAGAACGGTTTTATTTATTCCAATATCTGTAAAGCTGTTAACTGCTGCATATTTTATCTGAGAAAGGTTGAATAAATAAGTGTAGTAAGTTGAGGTTTTAGCAATGATCCGAATTCGTGATGTAGTTCAACAAGCAATAGAGAGTGGTTATCTGAGCGTAGAAGCAGAAAATCAACTGCGCCAATTATTGACAACCCGCTATGACTGCGAAGACTTTAAGGCTTTTGTAGTTCTGCAAGAAGCAGCCATGAATGGTAAAGTCAAACAAGAATCCCGCGAGCGTTGTGGAATTAAGTAGAAAAAGCATAAATTTTAATTGACATGTTTACTCATTGACGTGGCGAAGGTTGATCGTCCTCAAAATCCTCTTCTAAAAACTTCCAATCATCATCATTCTCCTTCTCAATTGGATCCGAATAAGGTTTGGTGTTTGAAGTTGCAGATGGCGAGGGGGGAGGTATAATCACGCGATAATCCGCATCATATATTGATTCTGTTTTTCCGATGCCAGAATCTTTTAACTCCCGTTTGTTATAGGAGTAAGATGAATCAGCGGATTCATAATCATCTTCTGGTTGCCGAAAATCTTCGTAATCGTTGTCATCTTGAATTTTTGTATATCGAGTTTCAGAATTAGTTGCTCGATATTGTCGCTCTGAGAATTCCCAATCGTCACTAACGTTTTTATCTAAATCCCAATCATCATCGTAAGTATTCTCAAACTCATCCGGTGGTTGTACTCTACTTGCTTGTGATGGAGTAGGATTTCTTCGATCAGAATCTTTTTCCCTTGAAGTTCGTTTGTTCGCACGGGCTGAATCTTTTAGCTCATATGATGAAGTTTGACGCTGCTGCATATCATAACGGCTTGACAATTGAATCAAGCTGCTAATTAATAAAGAAGTGAAACCACCAGCAGCAATGCCCAACAACATCCAGATTGCCAAAGAAAGTGGTTGAGTTCGTAAGCCCAAAAAAACTAATGGTATTGCAGGAGACAAATTTTGCCCTAGCAATAGCATAATTCCTCCGAGTATCGCTACTAAGAGAATCAATCGAGTTACAGTCATAGGAATTAAAAGAAATATTAAGGATGAAGTATGAATACAGCAGTATTACTTTAAAACTTGAAAATAAAAGCTTTGATTTATAGTCAGATTTCACTTAATACTTTAACTCGATTATCTATTAACGACCTTGCCAGCGTTTAATAGGCACGCAATCAATATCAAGTTGATCTAAACTACGAGCAACAACAAAATCAACTAAATCCTCAACAGTTTGTGGATTATGATACCAAGCAGGAATTGCGGGAACTATTCTGGTTCCAGCTTCTGCTAAGCTAACTAAATTACGCAAGTGAATCAAACTTAGAGGTGTTTCCCGGGGTACAACAATCAACTTTCGCCCTTCTTTGAGTTGAACGTCGGCAGCCCTTTCCAATAAGTCGGAACTTAAACCACCAGCTAATTTAGCTACAGTACTCATACTACAGGGCATAATTATCATCCCTAAAGTACGAAAGGAGCCGCTAGCAATGTTTGCTCCAACATCCGCCCAAGGGTGACAGCGCAGTTTACCTCCTGCTTTCACTCCCGCTTGCTGTCGCCAAAATTGCTCTTGCGCCTTTGGCTCTGCCGGCATGGGAGTACTTTGCTCCGATTGCCAAACCATAAAGCTTGATTTGGATGCTACTAATTCAATGGCATATTCTGCTTCTAACAAAAATTTGAGGGCGCGAACGGCGTAAATTAAGCCTGATGCACCTGAGACACCTAATATTAATGGTTTGGCGTTATTGGACACTTGCTTGCTTGTGGTAGTGACGGTAGATATTAAGTATTTAACGAAAAAATTAAGAGTTAGAAATAAATAGTTTTATGACAAATCATTAAACCCCGAGTATTTCCTGACGGAGATGCTCCGCTAACAGCAACAGCGATTGGGGAGTTACCCGCTCGTCGCAGGCGCTGCCTTACTCCTAACTCTTAAGAAGCAACTTAACGATTACTTTTTATTCATTTTCATACTCATCTAAATCTTCTGAGGAGTAATGATGCGGTACATAATAACTGCTCGGTTCATCTGGAGCGTTAGATACATCATCGCTACCAACAGTCACTAGATCTATTTGTTGACGGTAATAATCCACACTCTTAACCTGCACGGCTACACGGTCACCCAGTCGATAAGATGCCCGATTCTTACGACCGAACAACGCTTGCTGTCGAGCGCGATATTCATACCAGTCATCCTTGAGAGAACTGACGTGTACTAGCCCCTCTACTCGTAAAGGTATGTTGCTAATTTTTTCAGTCTCTTGGGCTGGGACCTCAATTTCTACGAAAAATCCGTATGATTGGACACCAGTAATTACGCCATTGAAAACCTCTCCAATCCGCTGTTTCATTAAAGCGGCTCTTTTTAGACCTTCTAAATCGGCTTCAGCTTCTTGGACTTCTTTTTCTCTATCATTAATTTGGGTAATTACCCTTGTTAAATCGGTTTGTAGTTCTTGCTGTAATTCCGGAGGTAATACATTCCAGTTAATTTCACCGTGACAACTACTCGAACGTAAATTAACCCGTTCTTTCACCCGAGTATTACGGCGATCGCGTCCGTTTTCGACTAAGGTATAAAATACCCTTTGCATCAATAAATCGGGATAACGCCGTAAGGGGGAACTGCAATGAACGTAACCGTCTGGTAAAGCTAAACCAAAGTGTCCACCTTGGCTAGTAGTGTAAGCAGCCGGTTTGAGCGTGTCTTGCAATAAATAAGTCAAAACTTGTTCGGAAGCTGATTCTGCAAACACTTTAGTCAAGTGTTGATAATCTAAAGGTTGAATATCAATATCATCCGGTAGCGCTAATTCTACGCCCAAGTTAATTGCAAGTTTAAGCATTTCCTGAACGTCTTCGGGATCTGGTGCGCCTTGAACTCGCCACACTGCGGGAATACCCAAAGCATTCAAATGAGTTGCCATTAATTGATTTGTTAACAATACTAATTCTGTTAACAAAGAATTGACTGGCGAATCAGTTTCGGTAACGCACCCGCTTGCACCCTCATCATAGAAGGGGTTTTGGTTGGAAGGTAGATTTAACTGTAAACTACCTCTAGCCAAGCGTTGCTCTTTGAGGACTATTGCTAGAGCTTGCAACTGTTGCAGCATTTCTAATACTTCAGCCGATTCTTTCGTTTCAGCGGCAAGAACTCCCAAAGCTTGCTTTTGGTTTAAATGTTTATCAACATTAACCAAGCTCTTGTTGATTTCCCATTCCAGAACTTCTCCAGTTTCCCCATCTAAGGTAATTAGAAAAGAAATCGCCAGACGATCGCTTCCGGTAACTAAAGAACTTCTTGCCGCCACTGCATCGGGTAGCATGGGCAATACTAGTTCTCCTAAATAAACGCTTCTTCCCCGCTTTAAAGCTTCTCGATCTAAAGCTTCATCTGGCTGTACGTAGTGGGAAACGTCGGCGATGTGAAAGCCCAGCAACCAATTGCCTTCTTCAGTTTCTTCTAGGGATATAGCATTTTCTCTAACTATTACGGAATCGACGTTGCCGCCGATACAAATGGTAAACTTATCTGTTAGGTCAAGTCGATTTTTACGGTCTGCTTTCAGTATCCTTTTGGGTAATTTAGCCGCTGTTTCTTCGACATTATCCGAAAAATTACGTGAAAGATCGTGTTTACAGGTGACTAAATCTATATCCGCTGCGGCTTCCGCATCGCTACCAAGGATTTGTACCACTTTACCCAAAGGTGGGTACTGGGCAAGGGGATAGCGCAGTACTTGTACGTGAGCTAAATGGTCGATAGCATTGTCTAAAACGATACTATTGTGCTGTAATTTAAGTTCAAACAGTAATCGATCGTCTAGAGGTACGGCGCGGAAACCTCCTTCTATCTGCTTAATTCGCGCTAACAAAGTGTGATTAGAGCGTTCTAGAACGAGCTTGACCTCACCCTCTGGAGAACGTCGCCGACTACCTTCTTTGAGAACTCTTACTAAAACGCGATCGCCATTCCAAGCATTGCTCAAATGGCTTTCCCGGATATAAATATCTTCAGCAGCTTCTATATCTTGAATCGCAAAGCAAAAACCCTTAGAAGAACAACGGAGTTTAGCTTCAATTAAAGAATCTTCCGAAATACGGCGGTATTTACCCCGTTCTTTCGCCAGAATTCCGATTTTTTCTAAAACATCTAAGGCAATTTCCAGTTTTTGTATGCTGTCATCATCTTCACAACCAAGTTTTTTTTCCAGAAGTTTACGAGCTACCAATTTCTCATCAGTAAAATTGGCAAGGAGTGTAGCGATTGAAAATTCCATGCACTGAACCGACCTTTGGTCTAAAACATCGTTTTTTATTGGTTCGACGAATTGCGTATACCCTCACCACAAAAAGTTATCAAGAAACGAATTACCCGCCCCCGTAGAGGGTATTACACGATTATCTCAGAGTTTGTTTGGCAAAAAGATCCAATATCATTACCAATCTCATAAAGCACGCCTGAAATCATTGATTACCCCGCTTTTGTAATTACTAGCTGCGGAGTTTAAAGTTCGGCAACATGCGAACAAATCGACTTACCAGTTTTCCGTTTATCGATCTGCGGTTAACCATTTCATGCTCAATTGCTCTAATGAACGGTTACTTTGACACCACCAAACTCTGAAAATGTACTCGGAGAAACTGCCAACAGACCGAACTGCCCCTTATGTCGAATCGGTAACAATTAGCTCAGCAGAAAAACCGCGTAGTGAAGTGAAACCATTACTTCATCGGTATGAAAGGGCGGAAACCCCTAAATTCTAATGGGGATCGAGTCCGACGCATTATTATGCATCAAACTTATCCGTAAATTACCGGGCTTTGGGTACACTTTTTGGAGTAAAGTTAGCCTTCTCCCAAAGGGAAACGCTACGCGTACGCGTTGTGACTCGTCAGAGTAACGCCAATATTTAAAGGCGGCTGTTCCAAGCGACACTAGCTGCTGCTACTTCAAACTCGTTCGATCGCTTGATTCTAGAGCTACAGACTGGCTACGCATCCGTAGGTAGGATTTTTAGCACTTCCTCTAAACGTAGTTCAATCGCCGCGAGACGCGGTTCTTGAAGAACTGAGGCTAGTCAAGGGTTCCAATGAGAATTTTTTTAGGAAAAAAAAATCTCATGGGTGCCCGTCAGATTGCGTTAATTACAAGTCTCCAAATTGTCTAAAGTGGAGTTTGCATTCAACGGTTGAGTCTCTGACTATTGTAGACAAGGAGGTTACTTCCAGAAAATAGTTCTGGATAGTAATTTGGGTATTTAGTATAGCACTGATTGCAATACCACTAAAAATTACTCAGAAGCAACCCAAAAATTAATTCACACGTCCACCCTTTTTCTACAATCAGAACACTTAAGCGATTTCGTTACCAGGCTTTTATTTTAACAGTGGGGCTTTTATACAAGAAGATTTTTGATAAAATTCTTGTTCAATTAGAAAAGAATACAAGCCACTATGTTTGTCGAAAACTAACAAGCCGCACTAACGATGGGGCTCGTGGTATCTCACATTTTATTTATTGCCAGCCTTTGTCCTAAATGCTTGCCGTCATAAATGCCGAATACAACTTTTGAAATTTAGCAACGCTCCTCGTTTGAGTAACGTTAAATTTAGTAAAAAACAGCTTTGGTTACTGTAGCTAGAATAGAACCACAGATTCTGTTAATTTACTGCCCATACGTAATGCCGAAGTTAGATGACCAATAAACATCCAAAAAATAACCCCGACAATAGCCTCGGTATGTTAGTGTAGTTTGCGGTGAGGTTCTAAACTATTTTTCTATAAAGAAAAATAATTTTAAATAGCCTCCGTCGGCACCATCGGTAAACACCATAGCACATCTAAAGCTTGTAACAAGTTTTTTGATACACCATTCACGATACATTACGATTGAAAAAATTGCCGTCAAGGGTTCCCATAAGAATTTTTTTAGAAGAAAAAAATTTCCTAAGGGTGCCCGTCAATCACAATCCTTGCTTGGGTAGCTAAAGCAATAAGCAGATTTCAGTTTTGGTGGTTGTGATTCATCTAAAAACTTGAATTCGTAACAACAACCATCCATCCACATAAAAGCAGACTTAAATTGGTATTAGTATTATGTTGGCTCAATTTCAGAGCTTGTATCCCACAGGTAGTCTTATCACCGAATTGGTACAAATCGATCGCGGTAAATATATTGTTCGTTCCAGCGTGCAAATTGAAGGGGTAACCCGCGCTACTGGAATGGCGGCTGCTGAAACCATTGAAGAAGCTGAAGACAGATCCAGAACTAGGGCATTAATGGTTTTAGCAATGGAGAGCAAACAGCCACAAGCAAAAGTAGAGCAAAAAGAAGTTGCTGTTCCTTCTGAACCTAATTTAGAAGTACTTCCCAATCGTTCTTTAACCACCGCAGTTGTTGCAGAAAATGAGCATCCAATTACTAGTACAAAATCGAGTACGGTAACCCAAACTCCTCCATCAAACCAAACAGCAATTAACTCTACTGAAGTAACACCAACTTTAGATACTTCGCCTCCTCCAGAAGTTTTTTCTGTGGAAGATAACAGTGATTTTTACGATCAAGATTTGGATAAGCCACTACCCATTCCTACATATGACGAGCCAGAGTTTGATTCACCGATAGAAAATTCAGACATCCCATCGGATTTTCAACCATTAGCAGAAGAAAACCTAACTCCGAACAACGTTACCCCACTGAAAAAAAGCAGTGCTGGAAAAGCTACCAAGAAGGGAACAAAAACAAGCACAACCAGAAGAAAGAGAAAGGCAGAACCCATCGATTTATCTGATGTAATTGCCAAAACCGACGTTGAAATAGAGCGCTTAGGTTGGACTCCTGAGGAAGGAAAGGAATATTTAATCCAAACTTACGGTAAAAAAGGAAGAACTTTACTTACCGAAGAAGAATTACTCGATTTTCTCAAATATCTAGAATCTCTACCCACCCAAACAGATCTCTTAGAAACTGATCCATTAGCAGGATTTTAAGAGCAAAGGTAATAGGTAATAGGTAAAAGTTAGGAGTTAGAACTAAAGAAAATGAACGAACCCGTTGATTTATCTAAAGTGCTTGCCAAAACCGATGTTGAAATGGAGCGCATCGGTTGGACTCCCCAGCAAGGAAGAGAACATTTAATCCAAACTTATGGAAAACGGGGACGTACTTTACTTACGCAAGATGAATTACTCGATTTTCTCAGATATCTAGAATATTTACCAACACCATATACATTAATCGAAAATCCAGACATAACATCCGATAACCAACCCAAGTCAGAAGAATACCCAACTACGAATAACCTTATCTCATTCGACAAAACTGGTGCTAAAACAAGGAGAACCAAAAGAAAGAAAAAGTATGAATCCATTGATTTATCTGATGTCGTTGCCAAAACCGACATTGAAATGGAGCGTCTCGGTTGGACTCCCCAGCAAGGAAGAGAACATTTAATCCAAACTTATGGTAAAAAAGGAAGAACTTTACTTACCGAAGAAGAATTACTCGGATTTCTCAAATATCTAGAATCTCTACCAACAGAAACAGAAATTTTAGAAACAGATCCCTTGGCGGGATTTTAAGATTGAAAGTTGTGTGCTCACGGAGTTATGAGTTAGGAGTTAGGAGTTAG
>JBCBQE010000216.1:0-8812 GCA_039820385.1 Cyanobacteria bacterium J06635_10 | reverse complement strand
ACAATTAATGCCGGCTAGAAAAGATACCAGATTTTTGCAAGTTGCCAGAAGATTATTTGACTCGGAAGCCGAAATTCTCGAACTTTTAGGACAACATCATCAAATACCAGAATTATATGCTTTTTTTGAAGAAGATAAAGAATTTTATTTAGTACAACAATTTATTCCTGGGCATCCTTTGGGTGAAGAATTACCACCTAAAAAGGATATTAAAAGTGAATCTTATGTAGTTGATATGCTCAAAGAGCTATTAGAAGTTCTCGCATTTATTCATCAACGCCAGGTAATTCATCGCGATATAAAACCGGCAAATATTATTAGATGCAATCAAGATAATCGTCTGGTGCTGATTGATTTTGGTGCCGTGAAATTAATGCAACCAAAATCAAAAGAACAAACCGAATTAGCTACCGTCGCCATTGGTACCCAAGGTTATACACCACCAGAGCAATTCGCAGGGCATCCCCGTCTGTCTAGCGATATTTATGCTCTGGGAATGATTGCTATCCAGGCTTTGACAGGGTTACATCCCCAAGAATTGCAACCGCATCCCGAAACTGGTAACCTAAAATGGCGTGAATGGGCACAAGTCAGCGATAAACTTGCAGCAATCTTAGATAAAATGGTGCGCTATAGTGCTTCTGAACGTTATAAATCTGCTGTGGAAGCCTTGGAAGATATTCGTAGTTAGTAGTTAGTGGTTAGTGGTTAGTAGTTAGTGGTTAATTGTTCACTGTTCACTGTTCACTGTTAATTGATAATTGTTAATTGATAATTGTTCATTGTTGAATGGGAATGGTAATCGAAAACTCCGTTCCTTCTCCTAATATAGAATTGCAACTAATTATGCCATTGTGTTTCTCTGTAATAATCTGATGACTAATAGATAAGCCCAATCCAGTACCTTTGCCAATAGGTTTGGTAGTAAAGAAGGGATTAAAGATATTTTCAATTACTTCTTGGCTGATTCCTAAACCATTATCGCTGATTTTTATTTCTACGCTGTTTTCTTCTAGCATTTGAGTGCGAATGCTAATTTGTAAGTTTTCTTTCTCACACCCTTCCAGTGCATCAATAGCATTACTCAAAATATTCATAAACACCTGATTAAGCTGGTTGGGATAGCATTCAACTAAAGGTAATTCTTGATATTCTTTAATAACTTCAATAGCTAATCTTTGTTTTTTATTTTTTAATTTATTAGCCAAAATTATCAACGTACTGTCTATTCCTTCATGGATATCTACGGCTTTAAACTCAGCTTCATCATGTCGTGAAAAGTTACGTAATGATTTGACAATTTCAGCGATTCTTTCGGCTCCTATCTCCATAGAATCCAACATTTTTGGTAAATCTTCTTGCAAAAAATCGAGTTCAATGGCTTCTATTTTTTTTGTAATCGCAGGTGTAGCATTAGGATATTCTTTCTGATAAAGCTGCACTAATTCTAATAAGTCTCGAATATATTCTTTAGCATGACTGATATTTCCATAAACAAAACTGACTGGATTATTTATTTCATGGGCTACCCCAGCAACCATTTGTCCCAAAGCTGACATTTTTTCTGTTTGAATTAAATGACTTTGGTTTTGCTTTAATTTTTCTAAAGTCTCTTCAAGCTGTTGCATTTGTTCAAAGTTGGTTTGTTCCCGTAAAACTAATTTATCAGCCATTAAATTAAAGCTTTTGGCTAATTCTCCTATTTCATCATTGGAAGATATCTCAGCCCGTACTTGCTTATTTCCTTGAGAAAAATCTTGGGTTGTTTTTTGTAAGCGTTTAATGGGATTAGCAATTGTTCTTCCTAATAAAAGTGCTAAAAATATATCTATTAATAACGCTAAAACAGCAATAATTCCTTGTAGAAATAAGCTGTTTTTTAGTAGTAAATTTAATTCTGTTTCTGGAGTTCCTCTTATCAAAATTCCAACGGGTTTACCTTTAAAATTGGCAACGGTTTTTGCTGCTACAGTATAAGTCTTTCCTTTCATCGGAATTCGCTGATTAACTGTTTCACCTGATACCTTTACTGCTTCTTTGAGTAGAGCATAATTTGGTAAAGCAACATGATGCAAATATTTATTCTGTGAAAGTTCAGAAGTTTCTCCCACATCTAATGCTGCTGTTGCAAGATTGAATCCATCGGTGTTAGAAATTAAATAAACAGCACTATAACCACCACTTTGCGATGCTACTGCTCGATCGACAATTGGCAATTTACGATTCACAATATCCCCTGATATCAATGCTCCTATTACTTCTGATGTGTTTGGATCTTTGACTGGAGTGACTACGTAGCGAATAAGTATCTGTTGATTTTCTAATCCTAATGGTAGTGGTGGAGATTCTTTTTGCAATTCTTTCCAATTAATGATTTCGCAGCTTTCGATCTGTTGAGAAGATTTTATCGCTTCGGTTACCAAGTTATTAGGGTTAAAAATTTCTCCAGTACGATTGGCGTTGGCGTTGACAAGAATTCGTGAGTCTTTATCTACTAATGTTGCATATTCTATTTTTCTCGCTTTGATTTCATTTTGAAGAATCTGTTTTACCCGTTTCTTTAAATCCGAGTCTAAAACCTGAGATGTTCTATTTACTTTGGCTGCGGCAATTATTGCCGGATTATCCGATTGTCCGCGAAAACCAAATTTCATTTGATTTATTTTTATATTATACTTAATCTCGGTGACCGCAAGTTCAGATTTCGCTTGATTAACTAAAACACTACGCCCTCCCATCACAATTAAAAAAGCACCAACTCCTACAATTCCAAATATAGAAATTACTTCCGAGGAAAATAATCCTATTAACTGTTTGCGCCAAATCGGTAGATTACTCCACCGCTGAAAAATATTATTATTTGTATTCATGGAATAAAATTAAACTCAATCAAATACTCAAATTACTACTTATATGCCTATATTCTCCCTAATTATCAGCAAAATAATGTTTTATCGCAATTTTTGCGGTTTTATCGCTGATGGAGTTTTATATAATTAGTTTCCAATTAAATACAAAAATATCAGGAAAATAGACTCCTATCTTGCATTTTTTTCTATAAAACATGAAAATTTTAAGGTATTTATCATAAGGCTACATTATTTTACTTGGCTTTTATTGCTAAATTCAGATTTTCAGGTTAATACTGAGCTTTCAATAAATATCAAATTTAATTGATATAATCTGTGAATAGTGTGGATAGAGATAAGCTAAGCTGTATATTTTCAAGTGATATATCTGACTGCGATCGGGAAAATTACTTTATAATTTCTGATAATATATATCTGAATAATTTAATGTATACCAAACCTTCTGATAAAGAGACTTCACAACAGCAAAACCACGGCGGTTTGGCAAATATTGCTATTATTGGTTGTGGCTATGTGGGAACTGCTGCTTCACGCTATTGGTATGAACAAAAAGGTCATTCGGTAACAGCAACTACCACAAGAGAGGAGCGAGTTACTGAATTAGAGTCAATTGCTACCCAGGTGGTAGTTATGAAAGGGGAAGATTCCCAAGCCGTAAAATCGCTCCTGCAAAATCGGGATACCGTAGTTTTGAGCATTGCTCCCATTAGCGATCGCCAAGTGGATGCGGAGGTATATCGGGATACTTACATTCCAACTGCGAAAAATCTGGTAGCAGCATTGCAGGAGACTCAAGGGGTTAAACAGTTAATTTATCTCAGTAGCTGCTCGGTATACGGTAATAAAAAAGGGGAGTGGGTTGATGAAACTTCCCCGGTTGATACTAACGGTGGATATAACGAGGTACTGTGCGAAGCTGAGCAGCTTTTATTAAACTCCGCGAGTGAAGATGTAAAGATTACTATCCTGCGTTTAGGTGGAATTTACGGCCCCAAACGGGAAATTACAAAGCGGTTTGGACGAATTGCTGGTAAAACCATGGCTGGAAGCGGTGCAACTTTTACCAGTTGGATTCACCTCGACGATGTGATTGCGGCTATGGATTTTCTGTGTCAAAGAAGATTGGGTGGTATCTATAACCTGGTTAATGACTTTAACCTTACCATCCGCGAATTATCCGATAAAGTTTGCGATCGCGAAGGTTTGGAAAGAATTCTTTGGGATGACACTAAACCCAGCTATCGTTTCCTCAATGCTCGTGTAAGTAATGAGAAGATTAAAGCCGCAGGTTATAAGTTAATTCATTCCGATACGATTATTTGAATTAGGGAGTAGGGGGTAGTGAGTAGGGAGTAGTGAGTAGTGAGTAGGGAAAAGATTTTTGGTTTTCCAATTTTCATTCACTACAGATGCGGCTCACCATAATGCATAGGTTAGTGACGGAAGTACTAGTGGTTAACCAAGGGAACAAAGCTTGGGTTAATAAAGAGGGAGAGAGTGAGGGAGTGTCTGAGTGAGGGAGAGGTAATTGGATGGGGTTTTTACCCCAACCAATTACTAGCACCGTACAGACGGTGGGGTTTAAAACCCAAAGGTTTCGATAATGAGAAGAATAGTAATTTTGGCGGTTGTAGCCGACAAGGTGAAGACTAAGTTTGAAAGTGAATTTACTCGGAATTGACAGGAACTACTAGGAGAGCGCAAGCCCAGAGTTTTTAAACCTGGGTTAGCTCAACGTAAAGCGAATTTATTCGCTGTGGTCTTCAATGATTTGCTTCACCGCTGCTCTAAGCTTGTCGCTCCATCCGGGAATCTTCTTTAGAGCTGCTTTATCTTCTTCGGTTAACTTCAACCCTATGTGAGCAGTTAGAGGCTTATCTCCTGCTGCTACGAATCCAAGCTTGTTCCCTTTTTTAAAGTGCCTGTAATTTTCCATTTTGCCTATTGACAAGTTGGTGAACTAACTAGTATGTTAGTTATAACAGCAATTGAGAGGTCGGTCAATGGCTAAGAAAACATCAACACCATCATTCATAACGGAACTGCCGTTAAAGGTAGACAGTAAACAAGAGAAGGAGCTTCTAGCCCGATTGCAAGCGGCGAGACAACTTTACAACGCTTGCTTAAATGAAGCTCTAGTCCGGATGAATTTAGTTAGGAGTTCAGACTCATTCAAGCAAGCTAAAGCCTTAAGAGGTAAGGACAAGAAGCTAAGAGCAGAACTGTTCAAGGAGGCGAGAAAGCAGCATAGATTTAGCGAGTACGAGCTAAGTAGTTTTAGCACCAGTGTGGCAAACAGCAGTAAGTGGATTTCAATTAAGCTAGGTGCCCACGAAAAGCAGACAGTAAGCAAGAGGGCATTCGCTGCTGTAGAGAAGATACTTTTTAGCCGAGCCGGGAAAGTTAGGTTTAAAGTTGCAAATCGGTTCAGATCGGTTGAAGGGAAATCAAATGCGACTGGCATAAGGTTCGTTAATAATGTGGTGTTCTGGAAGAAATTAGCTCTACAGCCCATCATCGACTGGAATAATCCGGTGATAATGCATGGGTTAAACTCACCCGTCAAATACTGCCGTATTTTGTGGCGCGTTCTTAATGGGAAACGCCGCTGGTACGTTCAACTAACTAACGAAGGGCTTCCATACCAGAAACCAAATAACTACGTTACTGAAGGAGTTGTAGGGCTTGACCTAAACATCAGCAACGTTGCCTTCGTAGCTAATTACAAAGCTGGGTTACTTCCCTTTGCAGATAAAGTACCAACCTTTGAACGTGAAATCAAAGCACTTCAAAGGAAGATGCAGCGATCGCAGAGAATGCATAACCCAGATAACTTTGAGGCTGACTTTGATAAGAAGGTTGGTAATAAGGTTGTTCGCAAAAAGGGTAAAGTTAAGCAAGGTAAAAAGCAATGGATAAAGACCAGAAATTACCGACGGATACAAGCTAAAAAGGCTGAGGTTGAAAGGAAGAAAGCGGCTTACGCTAAATCCCAAAACCGCAGACTAGTTAACGAGATTTTACGCCACGGGAACGTAATAAAGACCGAGAATGTAAGTGTTAAGGCTTGGCAAAAGATTTACGGTAAGGCTATAAGCGCCAAGTCACCAGGTTTTTTCCAATCCGAACTAGCTCGCAAGGCTGAAAGCGCCGGTGGGCAGTTAATAAAGTTTCCTACCCGAACCACAGCTTTGTCCCAAACTCATTTAGACGGCACGCGCATCAAGAAAAAGCTGTCAGAGAGAGTGCATTACGACGTAACGGGGGTTGCCCCAATGCACAGGGACTTGTTTAGTGCGTTTTTGGCTAGGTGCGTACATGGCGATAAGCTTTCCATGTGGGATGCTCAATGCGAGTATCCGGGGACGGAGCCGTTCTTGTTGGACGCATGGAAAGAACATCAACAATCAGCGAAGCAAGTAGCCAAGTGCGAAAGCGGGAATTACCATGATTCCCTAGAGCAGATGTCCGACAAAGTGCTAAACCCTAACCAGGTAGCCAATAAGGGCGAGAAGTTAGGGTAGATGCCTGAAACGAGCGTGTCTTTAGACCTGAGAGCGGCTCAATTAATTCTTAAATAATCAAAAATAATTAAATTAAAAATCAAAGGTGGATAAATTTATCCACCAAGTAAGACTATTAACGACTAAATTGTTCTAATGTTAGTCCTGCGAAAGCTCCAGATTCGTCATATCGTGCCTTTAATTGATGTAATTGAGAAGGTGTAATTAACCAATTTGCTACTAAAATAAAAGAATTTCCAACAATTATTTTTTCGGGACAACTGATAGAAACTCCGTCGGGTAAAAAGAAAGTTTGATGTCCCTGATAATGCCAATCGAATTTAATTGGTGAGGGTTGAGAGACTTTTAAATCTGGTGCTATTGTTACTGAAGTACCTTGCCAATCTTCACTAAATTCTCTCTGAGATACCTGTTCTATTTCCTTAGACCAAAATTGACTGGGAAAACCTCTTGAATCCTCACGAATATTCGCTGTTCGGAACAAAGTTCCTTCTTGATTGTACACAATACCTACACTATGCCGTAATTCCTCGTGCCTAAAAAATAATTCCACACCAAACATTGAATGGGGTTGTAACTTTCTTGATGCCCAAGCAGTATGCCCAGATTCAAAGCAAATGGTTCTCATTGAATCTGCTTGTGGGTGATATACGCCGTCGGGTAAGCTATGTTCTTGTTGGTTATAGTCCCAACTTTCTTCTTTGAAGTTATCTTCGGCGTAGATATAGCGATTTGTTTGATGGATTTGAGTTTTCTCTGGATTGCTCTGAAAGCTTCTGAGACTACGGAATGATTCTTTTACCTTTCCGTCAGGAGAATATCTTGTCCAAACACCATGCCAATCCCGCAGGTTTGTAGTTAAATTTTTCCAGTTTTGCTCTTTTAATTCCATATAACTATTCACATATTAATTAACTAGTGTGTCTTTTTGTAATTTTCGATCGCAATTAAGTAGGTTGGCATTGAAAATAGTAATTGGGATAAGGCAATAGGCAATAGGCAAAAGGCAACAGGAATAAGGGTTTGAGGGTAATTAACCCAAGCTGTAATGTAGCTTGGTTTATTTGTGCCGACTTACTTACTATTTCCTACTATACCCATAGGGCAATTGTATTTTTAGTTTGAACCAAAGGACCCATTTTTAGTATTAAATATATATAATAATCCAGTTCAAGCGATCTTCCCTAAAGGGAAGGTGGCGAATGCCAATCGCAAAATACCAACAACATTATTATGTCATCGAAAAGCGCAATAGTTACCGGTGGTACCCGTGGCATTGGTTTAGGAATTTCTCAACAGTTAGCTAGTGATGGATACGACTTGATATTAAGTTTTAATACTAACGAAGAGGCAGCATCTACAGCTAAAAATACCATTGAATCGACTTATGGAGTCAAAGTTTACACTGTTAAAGGTGATGTGGCCGAAGAGTCTACCATTGAAGAAATATTTACATGCTTAGAAAATAATTTTGCAGGTAAACTGACCGCTTTAGTACATAATGCTGGATTATATGTTGGTATGACCACATCTCCTACATCTAGCAAGGCAGAATTAGCTGCAAATACCCCACGTCAATTATTTGGTGATGGCAAATTCAATAGCTTTGCACAATATGACTACTATCAAAGTGTTTATCCGAAGTGCTTTATTCAATGTGTGGAAAAAGCCATTAATTATATGGAAGACGGAAATGGTTATATTGTCGCCACATCTTCTCCGGGATGTAATAGTAACCAAACTCCAAAATTATCCTATCTTCTACCGGGACAGGCTAAGGCTGTTGTTGAATTTTTGACTAGATACTACGCCAAAATACTGGCATCACGACGGATTACAGTTAATGTCGTAATTCCGGGTTTTACTAAGACTGAAGCTTGGAATTCCGTTACCGCTAGCGCAGGCGGTGTGGAGAGTGAAGCTATGAAAAAAAGGATTGAAAGTACCCCCATGCAGCGTTGGGGATCGCCTACAGAAATTGGTCAAGTAGTGGCGTTTTTATGTTCGCCCAAAGCCGCATTTATTACTGGTGTAGCACTTCCAATTGATGGAGGGCTACATCTGTGTTGATGTTTATTCTACTATTGTCCAGAAATATCCATCAGGAGCCACAAATGAGAAACTTTTTTCGCCAAACTCGTTCTCATACACCTGTGTTAACTCCGTGGCTTCGCTGCTACTAACGCGCTGATGATAAGACTGAATATCCTTCACCTTCATAGTATATAAACAAACTCCTAAACAACCAGGACGAGAGTAAGCAAGCTTGTTTATTAAATTACCTTCAAACCGCAAAACTTCAAAGTTTCCCGAACGAATTTGGGGTTTATCTGTAGTAGAAGTCAGAGGAGCATTAAAGTAATAATTGAGCATTCTTTCGCCATTTTCTGGTCCTTTTAGTTCCAGAATACGGCGAGA
>JBCBQE010000215.1:0-8814 GCA_039820385.1 Cyanobacteria bacterium J06635_10 | reverse complement strand
GTCTAAAATGGTTTGGGAAACTAATTGCGATCGATCGATCGATGTTTGAGTAACGATTAAACATTGTCCGTATTCAGCAGGGCATTGTAAATCTTCTATCCAATTTTCCGCAGAGGAAACTCCTGAAGATTTGGAAGTTACTAAATCTAGAATTACTATTTGTTGTGTTTTTTGAGCGCGACGTAATACTTTTCTTAAGTAAGAACGACTCAAACGCACCCCATCACCTAAAATTAATCTAGCTTCTCCATCTTCTATTTCTTCAACGTACCCGCGTAAATATAATAAACATGTTGATATATCTTTAACTCCTATTATTACTGTAGAATATTGATCCTCCAATTCTCCAGTTATTTGAGTAAATTTTTGAATCTCTCCCCTAATTTCCGACCAATTTTTATTTTGTTGGTGAAAACATTCCACCTCGAAATCGCCAGCACCAGCCAGTAATCTGCTTATATTCTTACTCGTATCCCGATTTGCTAATCCATCAACAATTAAAGCGCGTCTTAACTTTTTCTGATGAACTTTCTTCGGCTTAAATCCAACAATTAATTCTCCTACACCTTCGACAATTCTTTTGGGTGTTTGTTGGGGATATTCTTGATAAAGTTTACGATCTCCACGCGCTTTCTTTTGTTGATTAATCAAACGTACTTGATAATTTAATTTATCAATATACTGTACCGTCTGACGATAAACATATTTATAAAGTCCATCTGCATCAATAAATCCGCTTACATCAGCCGCTTCTCCCGATAATCCCCGCATTAAATAATAAGTGAATACCCCGTGCCCCAACTCGGGAAATTCCCAAGATTTTTGTC
This sequence comes from Cyanobacteria bacterium J06635_10, assembly GCA_039820385.1. GTDB lineage: Bacteria > Cyanobacteriota > Cyanobacteriia > Cyanobacteriales > Nostocaceae > Rivularia. Next base: position 7,987 of record JBCBQE010000215.1, on the reverse strand, counting down.
CGCGATCGCAACTTAACAAAGCGCAAAATCCCTTGCTCACAGAAGCACGCTGTCTCAAGACACTCATTAGTTGCGGGGTAGAATTGCTTAGGGGAGTAATATCTCCATCCCTTGCATTACCAACATTCGCTCCTAATAACGCCATATCTCCACTATGACAAGTATCCAAACATAATAACTGTTGCTTTGCCGGACTAGCACTTAACATTTCTACTACTTCTTTCATGGGTAAACCAGTACCCAATAAATTATTTTTATTCGTATCTGATAGACACAATACGGCTTCTTGAGTATTTGGCTCTAGCATACCATGTCCGGAAAAATACAATAAAATTGAATCTTGAGGTTGAGATTGGGAAACAATTCTATCCAAACTATGACGAATATTTTGTAATATAGGAGCCCGTGAGGCAAAATCGTGATGCACTACTATTTCTTTATTGGGAAATCCTTCGGTAGCTTTGATAAGTGATTCTTCCAAACCCTGACAATCTAACGCCGGATAACGCAAAGAAGGTAAGCCGATATCTTGATAATCGTTAATACCTACCAACAACAACCAAAGTTTAGCTTGTCCTGATTTTAATATAATACTTGAATCACTAGAACCTATGCCGAGAGGAGCCATAATTTTAGACCTCTTGTAAAATTATTTTGTAGTTAGATAAGGGTATAAGGGTTGAATTGGTTAAATATAAAAATAAGGTAGTCGTAATAATTTTTAGTAATGCTTAAGATAAGTTTTTTTTGATTCTGTGAGAACATCAGTTTATTCATAATCTAATCTCTATACCATCAATAGTTTTATTTCTATCCTTTTTTCTGAAATTAAAGATAGTTTTCAATCGAGAGGAATTGGTATTGCCTCCAGATGATTTGAGAAATAGGCAGACGGCGTTATTCCTAGATGCCGGATACACCCGCTCACCTTTGAAATCCGATCGGCTCTCATGACTTTACAAGAAATGGAGCTAAAAAAGTGCCGGTGAATCAGCGCTAATAATTGCAATTTTTTGACCATTTGCTGTCTACCACCTCTGGGGTAATTTTGTTCTATATACTATATGGGTGGCCAAACGAGAAATTATGCAGTTTTATTCAATTCTTTTTTCTTAACAGTTATATTTTATTGATATATTTATAAATATTGACAATAGTGAAAATAAGTAGATATAATAATGAGTTTTGTGAATAGTATTTCATAAAATTGTGCGAACGGCCTTTTTGGCTCTATTATCAATATTTTTTCTAAACTGATTAATAACAGGTAATTTATAAAGGTCGGTAAGTGTAGTAACTCCACTTACGATATATATAGCTATTGTACAGCTGTATTTATAGATGTATAACGCCGGATTAGTTGTTACTGACTCAACCCTAAAGGGTGCGTACGCGTGACTAGCCTGGGAGCCTCGTACTCTCACAAACTAAAATTGTTGGGTAGGGGCAGGCTGGGGGAGCAGGGGATCTTGGGGGAAAAATAACTTTTTCTTCTCATTAGTAACCCCGCTTTCGTTGACGCAGGTTACGTACTAGTAGCGCTTGCGTTCGTCAAAAGTATCAAGGTAATAAGTATTACAGGATAAGGGTTTCAATCTTTTAAAACGGGTACCTTATCTACGCCATGCTGTAATAGTACTCTTTTTCATTAATTTTGATAGCTCTGTCTTAGTCATATTTATATGACTTTAGCTATAAGAGCGGGGACTTATAGTCCTAGTCGAGTCGGTAAGAAAACCCGTCATAATTAATTAAATGAACTACTAGTCTCGGTAAGCACGCGCCTTAATTTCCCTAGTTTAGAGAAACTGCAAGACTATTTATTTAGTCATTGGGTAATACCAAGTCATCTTACTAATGGTGCTTGAAGGGACTTAAACAGGTTTGCTGGTTCCTTTTTGGGATTATACCGATGTAAAAATCAGCATTTAAATATCCACTGCGGGCTTATGTTGCTCGTGGCGTTTTCCTCTGGGGGCTCTCGCCTCTAAATTTCACATTTACCGTGTTTTTATTATGAGTTCTCGTAAAGGTATTACCAAGATATTTTCAACTTTTTTACAATTTGATGCTAATAGAGTAATTGGTTGGGCTACAGATCCTCAACTACGTAGGAGTATTATAGAACGTCAAAACAGTTTATCAAAACCAGAAGATTCAGAAGAATTTTGGGTATGTTATTGGTATAAAGAATGGCTTGTCCAAAGGCAGAGTTTAGCACGCCAACATTTATCGGCTTATTTACAGGAAGTTTGCTTTTGGGCTGCAAATAAAACAGTTACCCAGTTTTCTTCGGGACAATATACTTTATCAGATTGCTTTCAAGCCATTGTGACTAAAACTGATAAAGTTTTGCAAGGTTTTAAACCCGATATGGGTTTTAATATTAAAAATTATGCCAGTGCGATTTTTAGCAGCGAACTTAAGGAATTATTGCGTCAACAGAAAGAAGTTGATATTTCTACCGATTGGCGATTATTGCGGAAATTGACTCAAAAACGATTGGTAGAATCCTTAGAAACTGCTGGATTAAATCTAGAAACTATCGCTCGTTATGTCTTAGCTTGGAAATGTTATCAGGAAAACTATGCTCCCCGCAAAGAAAAGGGAACTCGCAGGCTATCAAGACCAGATGATACTGTATGGGAGAATATCGCCAAACTTTATAATAGGGATCGCCTCTCTCAACTTTCCCTTTTGGAACCTGAATGTAGTAAAGAAACCATAGAAAAATGGCTGCTTGCTTGCGCGAAAGCTGTACGGGGTTATCTTTATCCTAATATGGCTTCTTTGAATGCAACTGCCGGAGAGAATTCAGGAGAATTTCAAGATATCTTACCGCAACTTAGACAAGAATCTTTGCTCTCGGAAATTGTTGTTCAAGAGGAAATTGAAGAGCGACGATCGCAGCAATCTCAAATTAGTGATGTGTTAATTGCTGCTATTCAAGAACTCGACGAACAAGGGCAAAATATCATCAAGTATTACTACCAAGGAAATTTGACGCAATCGCAGATCGCGAAAAAATTAGGGGTAAAACAATACACTGTTTCCCGTCGTATCAGTAAATGCAAGGATGAATTATTACTCAAACTCGCCACTTGGACAAAAGAATCCCTGCATATTTCTTTAAATTCGTCGGTAGTAGATTATATGAGTACGGCTTTAGAGGAATGGCTGCAAACTTACTATAAACGTCAAGACTCAATTGCGGAAAGTTCCATAAATCGGTCTTAATCAAAATTATTGCAAGTGGGAGCTAAAATTATGACAATTAACTTAGAAACACTGAGTCTAAATAACCCTACAAATTTATGGTTGGAAATTCCCGAAAGCGAACAAACTAGAATGTGGGAACAAAGTCAAGCTTTTTCTACAGATAATCGCCGTTGGATGGCGTATCTCAATCGTTTAAGCTTGAAAGTGTTTTTACCTTGGTTGCAACAAGAATACTATCCGGATGCTAGAGTATTCCCTAATTCTGCAACTTTACCGAGTATTTGGGAAATTACCAACGGTACGGGTATTTCTTTTAATGGCAAGCGATTGGTATTGATTCCTAGTGAAGCTCTTGATATATCAGAATTACGGGTTCCTCAAGAATGGGTAGATATTCCCAATTGGAGTGCCGATTATTACGTTGGGGTGCAAGTAAATGTAGAAGAAGGTTATATCAGGATTTGGGGTTATACAACAAACGCCCATCTCAAAAATATCGGAACTTATGATGCCAACGAACGTGCTTATTGTTTAGATAAAGAACATCTAATTTCCAATTTGAGTATTATATGGATATCGCGTCAAGTTTGTCCAGAAGAAGTTATTAAAAATGAAACTGTTCCATTACCAGAATTATCAACAACCCAAGCCGAAAACTTATTAAACCGCATGCGTAATTCGCTTTTAATCAATCCCCGTCAAGAAATACCCTTCACCATGTGGGGAGCGCTGATCCAACATGGCGGTTGGAGACAGCGATTGTACGAACAACGTCAGGGAATGCAAAAACAATTTTCAATTCGTCAATGGATGGAAACTGGAGTATCGGGATTTGCTCAACAATTTGGCTGGGCAAGCGTGGATTTACAGGCAAATTTAGAAGGTGCCAGAGGTACTACAGCGCCATCTCAAGCAATCACTTTAATTAGAAAAATCAATATTTCTGGCTTGGCATATGAATTATTAGTGCAGCCAAAAGGTAAAATTGAAGATAGAATTTGGCGCTTTGAATTACGCCGTGCAACCGTGGGAGAGATGATTCCTACTGGCGTGAAATTAATGCTTTTAACTGAAGACTTACAACCATTCGACGGCAACCAAGCCCAAGCCATAAAACCACTCAACAGACTTTATGTTGATGTCGCTTTGGGTGAAGAAGAGGAAGGTTTGGTATGGAAAACAGAACCAACAGCGGATGATTATGAAAGCGAAACTTTATATTTGTAATATTTATTTTTAGTTAAAGAATAATTATTTTGGTTCGTATGGGGTATTTGGGAGACGCAGTATATCGTGTCTCCATATTCAAAATTTGGGCTACTGCTATCCCGAACTAAGATTTCCTATAAAACGCACCCTACTCTCTCCCTCAAACATGAAAGGTAATCGTAAGCGCGGGAAGGGAGTAGTAATATCGAATGCGTTGGTATCGGAATTATATATTTTTGAGAGCCTCGGAGCGCAAAGGAACGCAGAAGCTCTTTGAGCTAATATTTTTATGGCGTTGCACAATCGTAATATGAAATTATGATTTCACATTGCAGGAGACGTAACACTGTTACGTCTCTACACAGGTTTCATGTTTTTGACAAAATCTATATAAATGCAATTCATAGTAAAATTGCAGCAACGCCATTTTTATTAATTAACCCTCAGCCTCCAAGGCTGAGGGCAATTAATTGGGCGATTAGGCGATTTTGTGATTTTGGAATTTAAATTACTACTTCAAAAACCCCGCCAACTCTTCCAACTTCCGCCAAGGTTCACCATCTTTCATTGCATCTTTCGCCAACTCCACAGCATTTGCAAAAGTCTGTAAGTAATCGCCGCTATCTGCAACAGCTTCACCAACATAAAGTGCCAAAGCAGCATTCAAAGCAACTACATCTTGCTGCTGTTGAGTTCCTTTACCTTGCAAAACAGCTTTAAGTATTTCTGCATTTTCTTGAACTTCTCCACCTTTTATGCTGCTAATTGGTGCAGGGGTTACACCCATTTCTTTGGGATCTAATTCCAGTGATTGTATTTCTGAGTTTGATAGTACCGCCAAATCAGTTTTATCTCCCAAACCAGCTTCGTCTAATCTTTCCCTTCCGTGGAGAACAATACCACGACGAGTTCCCAATTGATGGAGAACTTTAGCAAAGGTTTCGATCAAAATCGGATTATTAACGCCAATAACTTGTCCTGTCGGTTTGAGAGGATTGAGCAAAGGACCTAGTAAATTAAATACAGTGCGGACTTTGAGAGTTTTGCGTAACGGTGCGATCGCCTTTAATGCCGGATGCCAATCTGGTGCAAATAAAAAGGTAATTCCCACGGATTCTAAAGCAGCTTGGGCTTTTTCGGTATCGGCTTTGAGATTAACTCCCAAACCTTCCAACACATCTGCCGAGCCTGTTTTACCTGAAGAGGAACGATTACCGTGTTTGGCAACCTTTACCCCACAAGCCGCCGTTACGAAAGCAACTGCTGTGGAAATATTAAATGTTGAAGCTCCATCTCCACCAGTTCCGCAGGTATCGATAAATGGTAAATTACCAACGATAGTTTCAGGTGAAGCAGGTTTGACAGACTGGGAATGTAAAATCTCTACCATCCCCAATAACTCTTCAAAAGATACTCCTTTAGCTTGAATTGCTGTGAGGATAGCACCAGATAATACTGGGGGAATACTTTCACTCAGCCAGCCTTGCATTAAATCCGATGCTTGAGAAACATCAAGAGATTCACTATTAAGTAATTGTTGCAAAATTGCAGACCAATTATTTGTTAAAGTTGGCTGTTTTAAGTTGGTTTGGATCATGTAATTTTGGATTTTAGATTTTAGATTTTTGATTGAAGATGAAAATTTAGGAGTGAGATGTGAGTAGTTAAAAATTATCTCCCCATCTCCCCATCGCCTCATCTCCCCCTCTCGACTCTCCATAAATTAAAAGGAAAACGTCGTCCGTAAGGTACCGGTATAAATAGTGCCGTTACTACCTTGATTTGCGGCATCTTCAATGACTTGAATTGTCGGTGTTATTTGCACGTTTCTATTAATTGGATAGTTATAAAACGCCTCATAATTCGTCTGGGTTGAATTGCCGACTTCATTGGCAATAAAGGGTTGACCGACAGCAAAACCGGCTAAAGCACCTCTAGTAAATAAGTCTCTAAAGGCAACGCCAGCCATCCAATAATTGGGACTAATATCACCAAAACGGGTATTGCTATAATTACTGTATCCATAGCGTCCAAATATACCTATTTTTTTAGCGAGGGTTAATTCTAAATTGGCTCCAATTGCGTCAAAACGGTTATCGTATATTTCACCACCGCTGTATTGTAAACGTAAAGCTAAATCTCTAGAAGGGGAATATTCTACTTCCACCACGCTTTGAAAATTATCTCCAAATAAACCTCGTTCTCCTCCTGTATTAGTCGAGAAGGGATTATCAGGGTTGGGAGCTTCATATAGTACATTTATGAAAGGTGCCGTACCGGCAAATCTGCCTTCACTACCGGGATTTGCTGCATCTGCTGCGGTATAAGTAGCCCTGAATGCAAAAGGCCCCCGATTGGGTTTCCAGTCAATTGCAGCTCCAGCACTGGGAAACTCGATGGGAAAAACAACGTAGTTTTTGACAAAGGCTTGAGTACTAAAGTCGCGAAAGCTAAGGGAAGCATAACTATTAAAGTCTACATAATCGTCGGCAGTTATATTCGGGCCGATGCTAACTGCTAAATCTTGAGTGGGTTTAAAGGTATAGTAAAGTCTGGATATCTCGATATCTCTATCTATAGGAGGATTGATCGAATAGTCCAAAGCACTTCCAAAAAACGGTTCTAAGAAACCAGCAGCATTATCTCTACCACCTTGAGGTTCACCATTTGGCCCTGCTAAACCGCTTCCTGTTTCTAAGCGAATTTTTAACAAGTCAGTTTGATTAAAGCTGGTGTCTAAATCAATTCCCGCCCTAAATATCATTGTGGCATTGGGATCGTTGTCGGCAACTGGATTCCCCTGAGCGTCAATAATGTTGTCTCCATCAAATCCACCAAAGTTAGCAGAAATAATTGCTTGCCCTCTTAACTTAGTAGTTGTAGAAAACTGATTGGCTTCTATTTCCGCAGTGCGTGCTTCTAGGGCATCTACCCTGCCGCGTAATGTGGCTAATTCCGCACTAAAACTTTCCTGTAACCTTTGTAAAATCGCTAAATCTTCCTTTGTGACTAAATCCGCTGTCGCCGTGGCAATCAGTTCGTTGATTCTATTCAAACAAGCATTCAATCCAGCAGCGAATTCATAACGAGTCATAGCGCGATTTCCGCGAAAGGTTCCATTGGGATACCCAGCAATACAACCATACCGTTCAACTAAAGATTGTAATGCTTGAAACGCCCAATCACTGGGTTGAACATCACTAAGTTGATTGACATTCGTTACCTGACTCATCCCAGATGTACCAACTTCAACCTCTGTTTCTGCAATAGCCGGAGATATATCCAAGAAAAAACAGATAGTAGAAGATAGTAAAAAAGATAATTTAAAACTTTTAGTCATTTTAGATTTGGAATTATATAACTGTTGCGATTTACTGGTTTTAATTAGTAGTTCACTAAACTAAAATTGTCAGGTGAAGAAGCGTGAGTAGTGAGTAGTAAGTAGTGGGCGTTGCTGAATTAAACTATGAATTGCATTTATATACATTTTGTCAAGGGCTCCCTAGATAATTTTTTTCTCCTAAAAAAATTATCTAGGGTACCCGTCAAAAACATGAAA
>JBCBQE010000214.1:0-8831 GCA_039820385.1 Cyanobacteria bacterium J06635_10 | reverse complement strand
TTAGTTTTTTGTATTTTACTTGGACTTTTGGAAAAATTTTTTCCCGCGCAGTTAGACGCAGAAACAAAACAGCGACTGTTAAACGAGCAATTTGAAACCTGGCTCCAAGGAGAAATCTCCTCTGCCATCAAAAATGGTCAAGGGTTGCCATAAGAATTTCTTTAGAATCGAAAAATTCTTATGGTTGCCCGTCAGTTATCGGCAGAGAATTCCCCCAAGAGGCTCCCGCCTCAATGGATTTTGGATTGGAATTTCAACAGTTTCAAGTTATGTGATTTTAACTATGGTTATTTTTTATAGGATGAATAATCAAAAAATATCCGATTTCTTCGGAGGTGCATTATGCCGTAAATCCGAACAGGAATTGACGCATAACCATTTCATTTAATTCAAAATCCAAAATTCTCAAATAAAAGGGTGTATCTATAGGATGAATCCAAAATCCGTCTTGAAAAGTTTTGGGGGAAGAAAATTTACACCCCGCGAGCTTTCCGCAAAATCCAAAATCCATCTTGGAAAGTTTTGGGAGGAGAAAATCTACACCCAAAACCTTCTGCAACATCCAAAGTTCCCATGACTTATACAACAACTAACATTCAAGAATTTTTGGCGGGAGTTACTCCCTTTAACCAGCTACAACCAGCGGCACTGACAAAGCTTTTAGAAAAAGCACAGTTGTACCGCTACCGTATGGGGCAGGTGATTTTAGCGCGGGAAAAAATGCCCGCTCAAATATCCATCCTTTATTCAGGAAAAGTACGTATATTAGGTTATGAACCCGAAACACAGATACCGGTAACTTTGGACAGATTGCAACCGGGAGAAATTATGGGTTGGCTCGAAGTATTGCGGGGAGTAGCAGGTTCTACCGCGATTGCTTCGACGGAAGTTATTTGTATTAACTTGAATGCTTCAGATTTTATCGCTTTAGTAGCACAAGAAAAAAGCTTTGGTACATATTTTTATAATCATGCCGGAATAGTTGAAGTATTTGAATTACTTAATAGACAACTGGCACAGCAAGCAAACAGCCAGTTAATACTTGAAGCCTCCTCCACAGCTAATTGTAAAGAATTAGCGCTGAAAATTTTCGATGATACACAAATTGTTAACTTAACAGATCGCGACGCTGCAAACCAATTAAGCCCTGATTATTTGTGGTTGGTGAGTGGAGGAACAGTTTCCCCCGAAATAATCGGCTCGCGCTTTCAATCCACCCACTCCTTACCAAAAGGAAGTCGGGTACGTTTGTTAGGAATAAAGGCAGATATTTTTTCACCTTCAGAACAAAGCCTCGAAGATAGCACCGAAGAAGTGCAACAGGCGAACATCACCGAAGTTCTCCCCCCTGCATCTTCAGTAAACTACGATGACATCCCCTACGCACCTGCAGAACCGCCAGAAGCAGAAAATAACGTAAATACACAAGACTTTGCTCCTAGTAAATATCCCCACGTGCGCGGGAGTGGTGGAGTGAATGCAATTCTGGCCTGCTTCCACATGTTGAGTAAACATCTCAATATGCCCTTCCGCAAGGAAATTATTCGTAAAGTATTAGTTAACCAACAAAAGCGCACAGGTTCGCTGTCGTTACAGCAATGTGGTGCAGTAGCCCAATTAGTCGGTTTAAGGCCACAACTGATCGGCGTACCCTCAGGTGCAATCGGAAGAATTGAAGCCCCTGCAATTGTCCAATGGCAAAATAGCTTTGCCGTACTTTACGAAATTACTTCCAAAACAATAGTTGTTGGCGTACCAGAATCGGGCATCCTGCGTCAGAAAACTTCAGATGTCGCCCAGGTGTTGCTTCAGTCAAAACCCCAATCCGAACAAGAACAACAACAAGATGCCATTCCCGTATTGCTGCTCCAAGCCACCTCAGAAACACCGCAGCAAAAATTCGGATTAAGTTGGTTTTTACCTTCTTTAAATAAGTATAAAGGCATACTTGTAGAGGTATTTGTTGCCTCCTTCTTCTTCCAGTTATTCGGTTTGGCTAATCCCCTTGTGACTCAGGTGATTATCGACAAGGTAATTAACCAAAACAGTCCGGATACCTTACAAGTTCTCGGTGTATTTCTAGTTGTAATTGCAATTTTTGAAGCAGTCCTTGGCAGTCTTCGTACTTATTTATTTGTCGATACCACCAACCGCATTGACTTAACATTGGGTTCGGAAATTATCGATCATTTACTGCGCTTACCATTACGTTACTTTGAAAAGCGACCCGTAGGTGAACTTTCCACCAGGGTTAACGAATTAGAAAAAATTCGTAGCTTCTTAACGGGAACCGCTTTGACGGTTGTTTTAGATGCGGTTTTCTCCGTGATCTATATCGTGGTCATGTTTATTTATAGCTGGATACTAGCTTTAGTAGCCCTAGCGACATTGCCACTATTTGCCATCCTCACCTTTGTGGTTTCACCAATCGTGCGCCGACAACTGCGTTATAAAGCAGAGCGCAACGCCGAAGCCCAATCCCACTTAGTAGAAATTTTGTCGGGTATCCAGACAGTTAAAGCCCAAAATATTGAATTACGTTCCCGTTGGCAATGGCAAGAGCGTTATGCTCGTTACGTCAGTGCTGGTTTCAAAAATGTTTTGACTTCTACTACTGCTAGTTCAACCAGTGGTTTTCTGAACAAGCTTTCCGGTTTACTCGTGCTCTGGGTGGGAGCTTATTTAGTATTAGAAGGGCAGCTCACATTAGGACAGTTAATCGCCTTTCGCATCATTGCCGGTTACGTTACTAGTCCCCTTCTACGTCTTACCCAGTTATGGCAAAACTTCCAAGAAACCGCTTTATCCTTGGAACGCTTGAGCGACATTATCGACTCACCCCAAGAAGCCACCGAAGAAGACAAGGGTAATATTCCCATGCCCATGATTGAAGGAGCGGTAAAATTCGATAACGTCTCCTTCCGCTTCAAACCTACAGGGCCAATGCAGTTAAATAACATTAGCTTAGAATTTCCCCCTGGGGTATTTGTTGGTGTCGTTGGACAAAGTGGTTCCGGTAAAAGTACCCTAATGAAACTGGTACCGCGTCTTTATCCTTTAGAATCCGGACGCATTCTCATCGACGGTTACGATATTAACAAAGTAGAACTTTACTCCCTGCGACAGCAAGTAGGTATAGTGCCACAAGATACACTGCTTTTTGAGGGTTCCGTACAGGAAAACATCGCCTTAAATTACCCAGATGCTACCCCAGAAGAGATTATCGAAGCAGCTAAAATAGCAGTAGCACATGACTTTATCATGGACTTGCCTAATGGTTACAATAGTAGAGTAGGTGAAAGAGGTAGCGCTTTATCCGGTGGACAACGGCAAAGAGTCGCAATTGCCCGGACAATTTTACAAAATCCCCGTTTATTAATTCTTGACGAAGCTACCAGCGCTCTCGACTATGAATCCGAACGTCAAGTATGCTTAAATTTAGCAGAAGCCTTTAAAGGCAGGACTGTCTTTTTTATTACTCACAGATTAAGTACTATCCGTAGTGCTGACACGATCTTGATGTTAGACAAAGGTTACGTTGTAGAACAAGGAACCCACCAAGAATTAATGTCACTCAAAGGACGTTACTACTGTTTGTATCAACAACAAGAAGCGCAAATTTAAAAGTCGTAAAAAATCAAAGGTCAAAGGTTAGAGGTTAGAGGTTAGAGGTGAAAGATCAAAGTTTAATTTATAACTCCTAACTCCTAATTCCTAACTCTTAGCCACTAACCATTAACCACTAACTCCTAACTTCTAATTCCCATGACTCAATTCAACGGTAATCTCAATGGCAATGGCTCCCGGCAATCCGTACTTCCTAAATTGACGGAGACTCCCCAAGATTCAATTCATCAGAAAAATGGTAAACCAAAAGTTGCCGAATTTGACCAAGCCGTAATATTGCGGCGATCGCCATTCTTTTCGCGAGCGGCGCTGTGGAGCATTTTGGCTGTAACTGTGTTTACCATTACTTGGGCTTACTATTCTAGAATCGACCAAGCCGTTCCCGCTCAAGGAAAATTAGAACCCCAAGGAGCAGTTAGAGAAGTTCAGGTACCCATAAATGGTTTGGTTAAAGAAGTTTTTGTGAAGGATGGAGATCGGGTTAAAAAAGGTCAAGTTTTGTTGCGTCTCGATCATGCTGGTGCTGAAGCGGAGTTGGATTCTGCAAAAAAGGTTAGCCAAGCTTTAAAACAGGAAAATCAATTTTATCGCAGTTTATTTCGTGCTTCGGGTTCTTTTCCCCAGGCAACTTCGATGGCAATACCTCCAGAAATGGCAAGATTGGCTGAAAGTCGAGTTGCTTTATTACAAGAAAATCAATTTTATAGAGTGCTTTTAACCGGAAATAGCAGTGGTGCAAAGCTGACAGCAGAACAGCGACTGCGTTTGATTTCCAGCCAAGAAGAATTAAGAACTCAAGCCACTCAAATTAAGTTAGAACAAGCCCAACTACAACAGCAGTTAGAACAAACTAAAGAAAGACTTAATAATTCTAGAAACATTCTGAATATCAATCAAGGAATTCTCAATGACTTAGAACCTTTATATACAAATGGAGCAATCGCTCGCTTGCAGTACCTACAACAACAGCAAGAAGTTAGCAACAGTCGTAGTGAAGTAACTCAACTCTCCCAAGAAATCCAGCGTTTAAGGTTTGCCATTACTCAAACAGGACAGCAGCTGCAAAACGCCATGTCAACTTCTACCAAGGATATATTGACTCAAATTGCAGACAACCAAAAACGTATTGCTGAAATCGACAGTCAAATTAATAAATCAATAGTCGAAAATGATAAGCGGATTGCCGAACTTGACGGACAAATTAAGCAAGCACAATTAACTAAGAAATATCAAGTAGTAAAAGCACCAGAAGATGGAGTTGTGTTTGATTTGCAAGCTGGTAATCCCGGTTATGTGGCTAATACAACGGAACCCGTGATGAAAGTGGTACCGGATCAGTCGTTGATGGCTGAAGTATTTATAACTAACAAAGATATCGGATTCGTCAAAGAAGGAATGCCCGTTGACGTTAGATTTGAAAGCTATAACTTCAGTGAATTTGGCGATATTAAAGGTACCCTTGTATCCGTCGGTGAAGATGCCCTACCGCCAGACGAAATTTATCCCTACTATCGTTTTCCGGCTAAAGTGAAGTTAAATCGACAAACTCTATCTGCAAACGGTAGACAATTGCCCCTCCAATCTGGTATGTCAGTGACTGCGAATATTAAGACGCGAGACAGAAGTATTTTAAGCATCTTTACAGATAAGTTCACTCAAACAGTTGAAAGCGTCAAATTTGTCCGATAAATCGTTTAAACTTGAGATTTTTTCATATAAATTGTAAAATTTTCACCCTACCGGTCGCAGTGGGGTGAAAATTTATTATAATTGTGAGCAACGAATAAACTTTCTATAAAGAAATAAAAAATGTATGTTTATTTACTTAGTTTTAAATTTTTTCGATTATCGTATATGAGAGAGGAAAATTAAGTAACTTGAAGTAGGTGTTCCCCCCCTCCTCTTGTTGTGTTAACGGAAAAAGTCAAGCATACAAGTGCATGAAGGTAGACAAGCGTGATGGTAGAGAGTACAAATTTTGTGATTTCTACCAAAAGGGCAAAATTTCACCTTCTCCTTCTAAGGACGCTCGCTTATGAAAATTTTTTTCTTCGGTTCGAGCACAATTTTCCGGAAGACATTCAAGATATGCTGTATTGACTATTGCAGCACAGTGACACTCACATGAGTTGAAGCGGAATAAAAACCTCTCTTTGAAGCTTTTCAACTGATGCAGAATAGTAGGTTAGTTTCTGATACCTCTAATTCTGAAAACAACGGCTAGTATTTAGTTTTAAAAGAAGTCTTTGCGGATTTCCAAATTTGTGGTCCCAAATAATGTTTTTTTAATCATAGGCTAACATTGCCTTTGACCTATTTTAGTGCATCTATTTTAAAGTAAAACACCTTTTTTATATCTACCCAGAAGAAAATGTCGATCGCAATACCCGATTCCACAGAAGTTAATCTTTTTAATAGCCAGAGCCAGAACCTTGGTGTAGCATCTCTTTCCCTTGATGAAAACGCAAATTATAAGATCACTCTTTCCCCCTTTGAAAACAACTATTGGTACAACTTTGCTTATCTGATTGACGTATCGGAAAGCATGAGCGGAAATCCACTTCACGAAGCTAAAAATGCTTATGTAAGTTTAACCGAATCATTAATAGATGATGGAATTGCAGATGTAAGTCGATTTGCAGTAATTCCTTTTAGCTCCGATGCATCTCTCAACGCACCATTAGATGCTTTCGGTGCAATCTCAACAGTGGAAGGTTTATCTGTTGATAGTTTTACCAATTTCAATGACGCACTTGAAAAAGCAAATGAGTTCTTTTCTACAGTACCCCCCGGAGCAACCAATGTAGCCTATTTTATCTCTGATGGATTCCCAACCATGGGGGGAGACTTTACAGATTCAGCACAGGCTCTGCAAGAAGTAGCTGATGTACAAGCTTACGGTTTTGGCGCTGCAAATATCCAACAGTTGAGAATTATAGATTCAGATCAACCGGTGATAGTCTCCGACGCATCAGAGTTAGCAATTGAATTTGCTGAATCTGTACTCGATCGCAATGATATATCGTCTATCAATATTCTTTTAGATGGTACGATTATTGACACGATTGAACCCGAAGAATTAAAAGAGAGTCCTGCTGGGTTAACTTTTGAGGGCCCAATTGAGGGTTTAAACCCATCGGAGGATGTTCAAAATCGAATAACAGCTGAGATTATTTATACTCAGGAAGTCCCGAAGACAACAGTTGATTTGGTTGTTAGCAACCCGTTAGAGGATAATTCAGAGATAGATGGGGGTAATGATATTGAAATCGCCTCTCCAGAAGATGAAGTTATAGAAGACAACTCCGAGGATCCCAGTCACGAAAAAGACGAAGAAAAGCTAGTTGTTGACTCGGTTACCCAACCCCCACAAACATCTCCCTTAGAGGAAGTTGATAATGTAAGCAAGCTCGGTAGCAATGTCGATCCATTAACCGTTCTCAATTTTGAAGATATTTCCATCGTTGAAGGTGATATTGGAACCACCATTGCTCAATTTGCTGTAAATTTATCTTCCCCAGCTACCGAGCAGGTTGAATTCTCCTATGAAACTGTGGATGGAAGCGCCATTTCTGGTTCTGATTACAACGAAACATCCGGAGAAATTATAATTCCAGTTGGCGAAACCACCGCAAATATTGACATTGAAGTGAATGGGGATATTGAGGTTGAGTTAAACGAAGAATTTACTCTGAATCTCAAAGACTTATCTGGTGCTACTTTTGCAAATAACGAATCAGAATATGGCAAAGTTGCAGTAATCGAAAACGATGATGTCGCACAAAGCTCTCCAATTGTTCCCCAAAATGTCAGCGAAAGTACACAAATACCGGATGAGGGAAATATTATTGATGGGAATTTACTTAACTTAGAATCCTTCACTGGTGACGTAACAATTAGTTTCACCCTAGGTAGAGAAGCACTATTTGATAATACTGCCGGTTTCTACAAAATTGACGACACAGCAGGAACCATTACAGATCCAATCACTGGAGAAAAGCTCAAACCCAGTGATGGCGCAGCTTATGCACAATTAGCTGTGGATCTTCTCGAACCAGGGCTGGAACTAAGTGTAGATAACTTTAGTTCTATTACTATTGATGACACCCTCATGGGAGGACATATTTACGCTCCCTTACTAGTTGTTGATGGGGATTTTGATAGCCTCGAAGGAGATTCCACTCAACTTTACTTCTCCTTCGCTGAAGCTAACTCTGATGGAATAGAGCATATCCGTTCCCAAGGAGGTAATACTTTAGGTTTTGAAGATTTACCGGGTGGTGGCGATTTGGACTTCGACGATATGCTTATTACTGCAGAAATTGCAATCGCTTAACTTGTTGTAATGGCATCTATTCGTATTTTGGCTAGAAATCCTCATTTCATTTGTTTTAAACTGCATCCCTAAATTGAGAATCGCAAGTTTAACCCTGCTCTGATATCAACTATTAAGTACTTAGGCAAAATTAATTGTATATTGTCATTGCGTTCACGAAGTGTTCCCTCTTAGGGAATGGAACGAAGCAATCCCAAGGAATTGAAGCTTTCAGAATGTCAAATTAATTTTGCACGACTACTTAATGCATCAGGAACTCTCCGTTATAAGTGGGCTAGTTCCTGCATTGCGGAAATTATAACCCCTGCATATAAGACTCTCATTCGGGTGTGGGAGGAATTTCGGTGCTTGGAATACTTAATATGAATGCTTATGTTGCCTAATTTCAGCGGAAGCACAATTCCATAAAAGTAAATAGAAACTAACAATATCAGGGAACATCTACAGTTTGCTACCAGTAATAATTACTGCTTTAACACCTTTAATTCTGGCTTTCATAAATTCTCGGAACAAAGATAAAAATAGCGAACAAGAAGAAAAGTAACAAACATAAATACAATTTACCATTATCCAAGAAATGTTTCTTGGACTTCCTAAGATAAAAATAGGACTTACGCACTCGTAAGAGAAATAAGACTTTGTGATTACTTCCTGTAGCGAATAATCACGTAAATACGTATTACATGGGTAAGTCCTGAAAAATAAAAAATAATCACAGCAGCATTTTCAGCAATTTTAGCACTTTGTGTTCGTCTAACATTAAAAAAATATAGAGTTTATCTTAAGAAAAAGTACTTTTGCGAATTTTTTTCGCGATAAACAAGAATCTAATTCGTATAATATATTGCTTTTCCTTAGCCATCTCATT
>JBCBQE010000213.1:0-8839 GCA_039820385.1 Cyanobacteria bacterium J06635_10 | reverse complement strand
TTATCATGTTTTAATATGTATCTTCCCCCACAATCTCGACATCAAAAATATTCAAGAAATCAACGGAAAACTTTATCCCCAATTATTAAGACTATTTCACTACCGTCATAAAATTATTTGGGCTTACGGTCAAAGTCGCCAATTCAAACAAAATTTACAGCAAGGAGCGAAATCAATCCAAGAAATAGTAATTGATTTAAATAAGCTCAATCAACCTAAAACTAATAATATTAACAAATTACAGCAAATATTAGCTAAAACTCCAGATATATTATTAAAATACACAAATAATCTCATCTACCTCGATGACCAACGGCGAACAATAAAAGTTAATATTGATAATTACAATAAACGCTCGCAGTTACTCAAAGAATTAGATATTAATAGCGATTGGAACTTCTTTCCAGAATTTAGCGAATTTGCAACAGAAAAATATTTAGCTCAAATTGAGTCAGAATATGCTAACTTTGGCTCTCGATTAGCATTGATGGAAAACACCGTTAAAACAATACAGGGAATCATCGATCTCGAAAAAGCCAAAAATCAACGTTCCCTGGATACAACCATCGCTCTCGCAGGTATTGGATTTGCGATGAGTGGGTTAACCGCTACTGCAATTTCCGCCAAACAACCTCCAATTACATCCTACAAAGACTTATCCTTCATAACGACACCAGTCTTTGTCTGGAGTTTGATATTTAGCGCGCCTTTTTTAGTTGCTTTAATATTTCGCTTTAGGTGCCGTCGCTGAGCCTAAAAACTGCAATGGCAATATGTATATAGACTTTCCGTCATCATTGTCGCTTATTTAAATTTTGCAATTTCCCAGCATAGAAACTGAAAAGAAAATAAAAATAAAATTAATAAATTATTAAATATTATTTTCTTGTTACATCCTTGCGCTTAAACATGATAACGTTTATTACTCGTTGCAATTTGAGCCTTTTACCTCTTTTTGCGACAAAAACTTGCTACAACATCATTAACCGTGTCGTAGTTAAGTTCTCGTATATGCGCGAGTTAAAATGTTAACTATGTCTTCTCAACCTACAATTCAAAGTATATATACCGATGGCGCTTGTACCGGCAATCCCGGGCCAGGTGGTTGGGGTGTTGTTGTTTATTTCGATGATGGTTCAATCCACGAACTTGGCGATGCATCTACACAAACCACAAACAACAGAATGGAAATGCAAGCCGCGATCGCTGCTTTGAAATTTCTGGAATCCTCCAGACAAAGCAAACCCATCACCCTTTACACTGACAGCGAATATCTCATAAATTGCGTGACTAAGTGGGTAAAAGGATGGAAACGCAAAGGTTGGAAAAAATCCGATGGAAAACCCGTACTCAACCAAGATTTATTGCAAATTCTAGACAATCTCAACAATCAACAAATTAAATGGCAGCACGTTCGCGGTCATGCTGGTAATATAGGTAACGAACGTTGCGACCAAATCGCTCGTGCTTTTGCTACAGGGAAAATACCATCACTAAAGCAAATCTTGGGCATAAATTTTAGTGATGTTGATTTAGAACAAACAGTCCAAGTTGGGGTATCATCTACATCTAACTCCCACATTCAGCCAACAATAATTAACAAAAAGATACATAATAGTAGTCTTGAGTCGGACACAAACAATACAAACACTATGGAATCATCTAGCGCTTCTGCTACTTTGCAAAACGAAGATTTACCACGTGAAACAAGAGTTTCGCAACTCCGCAGTTTAGTTGAAACTCTTCGCATTGCGGACGAAATAGCCGCAAAAGGCTACTTAATCACAAGTTCCGAACTAGCGGACTTAATGAACGTCCACGCTAGTGCAGTAACTAGTCGTGGAGACCAATGGCGCTGGAGAAACTGGATAGTTTCCCGAGTACGACGCGAAGGAAATCAAATTCTTTGGGAACTCGAACGCGCCGATAAAATTGACGATGGTGAAGGAGAATAAGAACTCGCGGAGTTAGGAGTTAATACTACCGGAGTTTTGACTTTTGACTTTTGACTTTTGAATTCTCCCCATCTCCTAATTCCTCAACCATACTCTCGTCCTCGCCATTCTCTCGGGGTACGGAAGGCTGACAGGAAAATTCGTAAAATCGCTAAGGGGTCTGCTATTGGTGAAAACCAAAATAACCAGCCCCCTTTGCTTTGCTTAAAATCGTATGAGGGTGCTATTGCTAAAAGCATCATTGAACGAATTAGCAATAAAAATAGGTTCAGCGATAGGAGAAGGAGAGGCGGAGTTGGGGAGAGGGGCACAGAGGGAAAAAGGAATAACAAGACAAGTGCGATTATTAGGGGTAAACCTTGCACTGATAGAAGTAACCATAAGTCACCCCAAATTTGAGCGCGGGAGGATGCATCTTTGAGATCGAGGCTTCTTCCCCATTCTTTCCAAGTTTCCTTTGCGCCCTCGTACATCCTTACTTTCAGTACTTTCGCTCCATCTAAGAAACCAACTTTAAATCCAGTTGCAGCTATTTGTCTTGCTAAGGTGACATCATCGCAAAATGAACCTTTGGCGCTAGTATAACCTTTTACACTGTCTAAAACCGAACGGCGACAGAGAAAACACTGTCCATTAGCCATTACTCGCTCTGATGCTTGCGTATTTACACCAGCAGAGTCAAACCTATAAAGTAACGTCATTAACAGCGCTGGTTGAAGCAAAAATTCACCTGGATATTTAATAATGAATCGAGGAGACAGGGAAACTAGATCGTAATCTCCCGATAATGCAGCTTTAACTAAACCAGCAACCAAACCGGGATGGGGTTGAGTATCCGCATCCATTCCCAGAAACCATTCACTATTAGGAGAAATATTCAGAAAGCCATTGTGTAAAGCCCAAGGACGACCCACCCAATCTGGTGGTAATGGATCGTCCGTAATCAAGCGAAAGCGGGGATCTTTCTCCATCGTTGCTTTTACCAAGTCGGGAGTACCATCTTGAGAATTACTATCTACAACGATGATTTCCCGAACTTCATAACTTTGTCTGCTTAAGCCAGTTAGTAGGGGGCTAATACGTTCGACTTCGTTGAGGGTAGGAACAACTACACTAACTGTCCCCAAAAGTTCTGGAGTTGGACTTTGGGGTTTAATCGGAGGTTGACGTAAAGCTCCCTTTAGTAGACGCGACAGCAGAATAAATACTGCTGGCACCTGAATAATTAGAATTAAAAGCGAGATACCGCTTAACAGATCCTGCATTATTGACCAATATATTGCATCGTTACTTTACAGCAACTTTGAGAGAAGCAACCGCAACTTCTGAAGTTGAATTTTCAATACCATCAGAATGAAACTCTGGTGCCACTGCACTTTTCAACCATAAAATTACAGATGGAACAACACCCAAAACTAAACCCAAAGTCACAGGGATAACGAAACCATCTCCCAGACTTAACCCCGCAGCGAAAAGGAAATTACTTAAATAAACAATCAGAGGTAAAACTAATTGATTGCGCCATAATTTAATTGGGTTATTTCTCCATATCAAAGCCGCAACACTCATAAACAGTGCGCTAGTACCAAACCATCCAGCATAGTTTCGGTAAGGTGTTCCGAAGAAATCTCCCGGTGTTTCCCAATACCAGAAAGGAAGAGCAGTTTGACTCATAGCCGGCTCAAGAGCGAAATCCCAACTTGTGAAGAGTAAAGCACCAATAGCGATCGCACCGATATGGCGAATCAAAGTCGGTTTTTCAGCTACCCTTAAACCACTCCTAGCAATTAAGTAAGCTGACAAACCCACATAAAACCAGGATAAAGGAATGGTAAACGGAACCAATCCGCCAATTTTATAACCCAACCCACTTAGATAAGTGTAATCCCCAAAAGGAAATCCAGTACTGGTTCCCAGCAATTCGCTACCTACCGATATTAAAACTGAAGGCACTAAGAAACCCAGCCAACTCTGCCATCCCAATACTCTACATGCATAAATGGAGACGGCTATTATTCCAAAAATAATATCTACCACACCACCATTAGCCATACTTAACTGCATGGCTGTTTGTCCAACTTCTCCAAAATTCAAAATCATTTTGGCGTGAGGTATGACCAACATAATACCTATAAGTCCAAACACCTTTGCCGAAATATGACTTATAAGGCAGACTCGCTCCGCAATCACAGATTCTCTCATGATAATCCCTTAACAAGAAATGATAAGCCGCAATTTAGCTGATATAAGTTTACAAATGTTTAAGAACATATTTAAATAATTTTTAATCAAATCTTGTTTTAGCAGTCAATTAGACATTCCTCCTGTACTTTAATACCGACAATAGAGTAATAGTTTACGGCATCATAGACAAAACCTGAAGTAAAATTAATTGTCAGATTTTTCTGGAGCTGTATGATGAAATGCCATAGTTTTTTTACTTAGAATCCCTAGTTGATATTCAGTCCGCTTGAGTATTTGTAATATCTTATAAATTTACCACTTACCGGCTCTTACGGAGCCGTATTTTCATTTCTGATCTGCTGATTATATTCACCACGAGTTAACTAATTTTAAAGACAAGAGACGGAACATTAATTTAGGCTACAGCATTCTGAAATTTATCACAGTATTATTACTTACAATTTCTCTACTTCGGGCTGCGCTATTTTTTATAGAGAATTCAAAGCCCCTAATATTGACGGAAATTGTAACCCTAGTTACGGGTATATACCACTTCCCCTGCGACCTAAGTCGTAACCAACTATGATATCTATTATCAAAAAGCTTCCCTGGGTTTCCCTGACAATTTTACTGCTTACTTACGGTGTATTTGGGTGGATATTATCTCAAAAAAATCTGTCTATATTTGCATGGTTGCTAATTGTCATTGGTTTATTATTTTTGATTGGGACTTTAACTACTCCTTGGTCTACAACTAGCAAATTTATTCGCGTTTTATTTAACACAAAGTTAAAATCTTTTGGATTCGCCGTTGTAAGTGCTTTTTTATTCTTTATGATTTTTGCTCGTTTCCGAATATTTCTGGATATGATGCTAATTATTAGTGCAACTATTTTAGTCCGATTAGATTTCCAAACAGCCGGTTTTCGAGAAATACAAGCCTTTTGTTTTACCTGCGTGTTTTCAATAGCAGGCTTAATGTTAGGCATTTTATGTAAACAGTTTATTGGATGAGTATGGAGATTGGGGTAAGCAGTCTGTGAAACAGCATTAAGACTGCGGTTACCATAAATTACGGCTAAATACAAAAAATAAGACGGGTAAAATACCCGTCCCATAGGTAATATATTTAGATGGCGATAACCCGCTCACCCATGCGCTTAAGAAGCAACAGCAGCAGAGGAAGGCTCAGTTACACCAGTGTAAACGCTAACTTTCTTACCGCTTTTGCCTTTTCTTTCAAAAGCTACAATACCGTCAATCAAAGCAAACAAAGTATCATCCTTACCGATGCCAACATTATTACCGGGGTGAAACTTAGTACCGCGTTGACGCACCAAAATATTTCCAGCGCGAACATTTTGACCGCCGTAGCGTTTTACACCAAGACGTTGAGCATTAGAATCGCGTCCGTTACGAGTACTACCCGTTCCTTTCTTGTGAGCCATGTTTTTCTCCTTTTGATAATTTTATAATTGCTAATAAGAGGTAATGAGTTACGCAACCGGCACATTTTCCTTGTAGGGGCACGTGACACTATGCTTGATTTCTAACCAAATAATAAGACAATCAGTGTACGGCACCAACCGAGATCTTGTGACAATTGCGTAAGTTCTGAGGTAATGAGTTAGGAGTTAGAAATTAGGAGTTAATAATTTAAATTTTCTCCCCACTCTCCCCATCTCCTGAGTCTTATTCTTATATATTATTCTGCAGCAGCAGACTCAGATGCAGCTTCTGCAGGTACAGCTTCCGCAGGTACTACTTCAGCAGTTACAGCAACTGATGGCTGATCTTCGGCATCATTGCTAGCAGTATCTTGGGCAGTGGCGATCGCCGAACCATTCATGCTAATAGAATCAATCATTAAACGAGTGATTTCTTGGCGATGTCCCCGCTTTTTACGGGTTTTCTTTTTCGGCTTCATCTTGTATACCAAGACTTTGCGGCCTCGAAAATGCCGCATCACTGTTCCTTCTACCGTGGCTCCCGATACTAAAGGCTGCCCTACACTAATATCGCCGTCATGCTGCACAAATAGAACTGAATCTATCGTAACTTTCTCATCTGGTTCTTTGTGCAGTAATTCTATATCATAAAAACGACCCGGCTCAACTCTAAGTTGTTTTCCACCGGTTTCAATAATTGCGTAACTCATTTATTTACCCTTTAAGTTGCCGTACAGGTAGCTGGCGAAGAAACTTTTAAATCGTTATAACCAGCTTTTACAACATGCCTACCTGATCCGAGCAGGAATTAGACAGCCGACAGATAATATTACTCTGATGTCGGCGCATCAGTCAAGTTTTAGTTTTTTCCTCAAGCTCTTAGGGCTAAAATATTAAATTATCAAACTATTGCCCCATTATTCAAAGCCTTTAGTTGAGCTTGGGCTTTCTGTAAAGACTCAAACCATTCCTTTGATGGATTGCTATCTGCAACAATCCCAGCACCGATTTGTCCCCAAACTTTTGCCAATGATTTCGATTCGCTGCTATGAGCATAAAGTAGGGTGCGAATCAATATATTTAAGTCGAGGTTTCCTCGCCAATCTAAATAACCGCAGGAACCGTAAAATAAGTTGCGCTTTACAGGTTCGAGTTCTTCAATAATTTCCATACAACGAACTTTCGGACAACCCGTAATTGTTCCCCCAGGAAAGACTGATTGAATCAAGTCAATCGGGTCATACTGCGGACTTAGCTTGCCGGTAATATTACTGACTAGGTGCATTACGTGGCTGTAGCGTTCAATGGTGAGAAGTTCATCAACTTGTACGGTACCCCATTGGCAAACTCTGCCGATATCGTTACGCTCTAAGTCAACTAACATAATGTGTTCGGCTCTTTCCTTGGAGTTGGCAAGTAACTCTTGGGCTAACTGCTCATCCTCAATCGGGTTAGTGCCACGTTTTCGGGTGCCAGCAATTGGCCTAGTTTGTACTTGCTTTCCTGATAACTTAACCAAGCGTTCGGGAGAAGAACTAATTATTGCCCCCCAAGGTGTTTGCCAATAACTGGCAAAAGGGGAAGGATTAATTTTTTGCAATGCTTGATAGATTGAGAAGCTGTTAAAAGGAGTATGTGCTTCAAACCGCAATGATAAATTTGCCTGGAAGATATCACCAGCATGAATATAGTTTTTCGCTTGCTCTACGGCTGCAATATAATCCTGCTGAGATATTTGAAAAATGGGAGTGACGGGATGATTTTTGTCAGCTTCGGGTGTATAGTATGAACTTTTTTCTATATCTGTTGACTCTAGCTGATATTGCAGAGAATCGAGTTGAGTCGAATCGGTGGTAGCTAACCACAGAATTTGCTGTTGATGATCCAGTACGGCAAAAGATTCCGGTTCATACCAGTAGGCGACGGGGAAAGGGAGTGAATCAGTTTTGAGTTGGGGAAGTTGCTCAATTTCCCATGCCAAGTCATATCCCAACCATCCCAACCAACCGCCTGTAAAGGGAAGTTCGGGAGTTTCAATAGATTGGTGTTCTTGCACTTCAAGCAAGCGGCGTAGGAAGGGTAGAATTTCTCCCACAGATGGAGTCCATAGCCTAAGTCGATCCTCGATAGAGCGAGGGGAACCCGCACAAATCGAATATTGAGCCAGATGGCTATTATTTGCAGTAACGGGGCTTTCGAGGAGAGTAGCAATGGGAGCATTCCCAGCCAAATTTCTTCCTAATATCGAATCCCCTCTGGGATTGAGAAATAGCGTTTCAAAAACTTCCTCGCCACTACGTTTAGCCAGGGGAAGCTTTCGCCAATGCCAAGGTTGTATCGGTTTGAGGAAAGATGAGGTAGGGCTAAATAAATCAGCGGCGATCGCCACGTCTCTAATCGCCGAAAAACTTTGCATAAGTGAATTATGTCGATCGATTAATCAATAAAAAGCCGCTCTTTTAAGACGGGGCTTGTATGCTATTATTTTCGGTCATGAAAATACTATATAAATATACGCTGTAGTTTAGCACTTTGGTGAATTTTACTATTTCCTAACCAGGAGTCTAACATCTCTAGAATAAAACTTAATGCTCAACTATCGGGTTTATTCAATATGAAAAGAATAGAAGTAGAAGCTAGAACGATTTTTGTCGGATTAGCAGGAAGTCACGGTTACGGATTAAATCGTCCTGATTCCGATTATGACTGGAGAGGTGTATTTATTGCACCGAAAAATTATTATCTTGGATTTGAAAAGGGCATTGAACAAAAAGATAACGGTTGGAACGAACCAGGAATGTTTTCTTTTTTAGATAATAGTGAAGATACTGTTATCTATGAATTGAGGAAAGTTATCCAATTATTAGCAGGAGCAAATCCCAATGTTTTAGAATTATTATGGTTGAATGAATATCCTGTATTAACAACTGTAGGACAGCACTTAATTAATCATCGACAATTATTTTTGAGCAAAAAGGTAAAGCATACTTATTCTGGTTATGCATTTGCTCAAATCAAAAAGATAGAAACTCATCGTAAATGGTTATTAAATCCACCGCAATCCAAACCATTACCATCTGATTTTGACATAGAAAACGAAACACCTCTTGAGAAAGAGGAAGTAAATGCCTTTCTAGAATATCTTTATCTTTTAATTAGAGGCAAAATTGAATTTTTAGAAGAAGCAGAAGAGTTATATAAATTATTGACAGCGGATATTGATTTTAAAGGATGTTGTTTCAGCATTCCTTT
>JBCBQE010000212.1:0-8839 GCA_039820385.1 Cyanobacteria bacterium J06635_10 | reverse complement strand
TAGAATCGAGCATTCCAAAATCTAAAATCTAAAATCGGGTTGACAGAACCTTTTTTTTGGATTAAATTAATAACGTTACGTAACGATATAGTATTAGAGGAGAAACAATCATGGTAAACGATTCTAAAGTATGGTTGATTACAGGTAGTTCCACGGGATTTGGACGTACCTTAGCAGAAACGGTTTTAGAGAAGGGTGATAAAGTAATTGCCACAGCACGTAAACCAGAACAGTTAGATGATTTAATCTCGAAATATCCCGACACTGCGATCGCATTGCGTCTTGATGTTACTAATCCGGATGAGATAATAGCTGCGATAGAGGAAGCGAATGCAGCTTTTGGAAGAATTGATGTTTTAGTTAATAATGCTGGTTATGGTTTGATTGGGGCTTTAGAAGAAGTTAGCGACGCTCAAATTCACCGTAATTTTGATACAAACTTATTCGGTGTAATTAACGTAATTCGAGGGATTTTACCGATAATGCGATCGCAACAAAGCGGACACATCATCAATATGTCGGCGATCGCGGGTTTTACCAATGAACTGGGTTTTTCAATTTACGGTGGTGCAAAGTTTGCTCTCGAAGGTGTATCGGAAGCTTTGCAGGGAGAAGTCGCACCCTTAGGAATTAAAGTAACAATTGTCGAACCGGGACCTTTTCGTACTGATTTCATTGGACGTTCTCTCGATCGCGCTGAAGAACAGATGGAAGCTTATCAAGGAACTGTTGGTAAGTTTCTTAATTTCCTCAACAATATTGAAGGAAAGCAACCGGGTGATCCAGCAAAAGCTGCTGAAGCGATAATTAAGGTTGTTAATTCTGACAATCCACCTTTAAGACTTGTATTGGGTAAGTACGCTTATACTAAATTCCGCAAAAAGATTGAGTCTTTGAAAACAGAGTTGGATGCTTGGGAAGCAGTAGCTGCAAATACCGATTTTACCTGAGATTTTTTTTTGATTAAAAACATTACACTACGTCAAGTAAATTAAAAAGAGGAGATTGATAATGACTAATAATCAACCTACAATTTTAGTTCTCGGAGCAACTGGTAAAGTTGGTGGAAAAGTTGCTCAGTTATTAGCGGAGTCGGGAGATGTCAAAGTTGTTGCTGGGGTACGCTCTCCTGAAAAAGCAATTACGTTAAAAGAGCAAGGGGTAGAAATTCGTCATCTCGATTTAGATAAACAAGAAACTTTGCAACCAGCTTTAGAAGGAATCGATCGCGCTTTACTTTTAACTGGTTACACCGTCGATATGCTCAAGCAAAGTAAAGCTTTCTTGGATATAGCTAAGGAAACGGGAGTAAAACATATCGTCCATATTGGTGCATCTGGAGCATCTACAAATGAAGTTGCACATTGGGGATGGCATCAATATATAGAAACATATATTGAGTCATTGGGATTTAGCTTTACTCATTTACGTCCAGAAGCATTTATGAAAAATATAACCGATTTTGGTTGGTTGAATAAAGATGTTTTAACTAACTATATCGGTAATTCTCGTTGGAGTTGGGTTGATAGCGATGATTTAGCTTTAGTTGCTGCGGAAACCTTGCGAAAACCGGAGAAACATGGGGGTAAGATATATCCTTTGGGTTACGATACCGCTACTATTCCGGAAGTGGTACAGATAATGTCAGAGGTAATTGGTAAACCCTATCGAGTAGAAAACCATTCTCCCGATGAATTTTTGCAAAATATGCTTGAATTTGGTGCGGAACGAGCTTACATTCACTGTGTTTACACTCAATTTAAATTGAATATTGAAGGTAAAATTCCCAACGCTGATGCTACTTTTGATAATTTTGAAGAAATTACGGGAAGTAAACCAACTAGCTTGCGAGAGTTTGTAGAAAAGCATCGGCAAGAATTGGAATATTAGTCAAATTTTTTCGTAAAATCTATCAGATAAAAGCAATAAAATGGAACCCAAAATCGCATTAGTTACGGGTGTAAATAGAGGAATTGGATTTTCGATAACTCAAGGTTTATTAAATAAAGGTTATCAAGTAATTATCACTTCCCGTTCCTTCGATAAAGCAAAACAAGCTGCTGAAAAATTAAATTCAATTTGACAATCTTGGGGTAATTATGGATACACAACTTTCAGATAAATTGGCATTAGTTACCGGTTCGACAGGTGGAATTGGACTTGCGATCGCCAAAAATTTGGTTAAAGAAGGTGCATCGGTAATAATTAACGGAAGAACTCAGGAATCAGTTAATAATGCTATCGCTCAAATGGCTTCAGAAGGTAAGGGGAAAGTAATGGGTTTGGTTGCTGACTTGAGTACTGTTGAAGGAGTTGAGAAAGCTATAAAAGAATATCCACAAATAGATATTTTAGTGAATAATTTGGGTATTTATGAAGCCAAATCTTTTTCGGACATAACTGATGAAGATTGGCAAAATATGTTTAATGTGAATGTTATGAGTGGAGTACGTCTAAGTCGGGCTTATTTCCCCAAAATGTTGAATAATAACTGGGGGAGAATTATTTTTATTTCCAGTGATTCAGCGGTACAAATTCCTCCCCAAATGATTCATTACGGTATGACTAAAGCTGCTCAAGTAGCTATAGCCAGAGGTTTAGCTGAATTAACGGTTAATACAGCAGTTACCGTAAACTCTATTCTTGCAGGCCCAACGAGAACAAAAGGAGTAGAAGATTTTATTCAACAGAAAGCAGAAAAAGACAATGTTAGTGTCGAAGAAGTAGAAAAAAACTTTTTTGAAGACGTTCGTCCTGGTTCTTTAACACAGATATTTTCCGAACCTGAAGAAATTGCAAACTTAGTTACTTATGTTGCTAGTCCCCTCGCTTCGAGTATAAATGGTGCAGCATTAAGAATAGAAGGTGGTTTACTTAAATCAGCATTCTAAAAATTTAATCGTCGAATGTGTGACCCTTGGAAAAATCTTCAAATCATGAATAACACCACAAAATCATTCTCCCAAACATTTACAATCGGTGGAGATTTAACCGTGAATCGCTTGGGTTATGGTGCAATGCGACTCACCGGACAACCGGGAAATTTCGGAGCTTATGCAGATTGGGAAGGAGGAGAAAAATTATTACGTCGTGCAGTGGAATTAGGTATAAACTTTATCGATACAGCAGAAGCATACGGACCTGGTTTTAATGAAGAAATTATTGCTTCGGCTCTATATCCATACGCCGATGGCGTAGTAATTGCAACTAAAGGGGGTATAAACAAACCTGCTCCAGATAATATCAAGGCAGATGGAAGCCCGGAATATCTGCGTCGTGGAGTTGAAGGTAGTCTGAAAAGATTGAAACTAGAACAAATAGATTTGTATCAATTGCATCGTCCCGATCCGAAAGTGCCGTTTACCGAATCAATTGGCGCATTAGCACAAATGAAGCAAGAAGGGAAAATTCGTCATATAGGTTTATCTAACGTCAGCTTAGAACAATTAAAAGCAGCAAGAAATGTTGTTGAAATAGATTCGGTTCAAAATCGATTCAGTTTTAGCGATAAGCCGCTCACGCATGCGCTTCGCGTACGCACTAATCAAGATGTGTTAGATTACTGTACTCAGAATAATATTGCCTTTATTCCTTATGGCTCTTTAGGGGCACATCCCTTGAAACGTGGTGCACCTCTAGCTAATGCTGAAGGGATACTGGCAGATATTGCCGAACAAAAAGGTGTAAAACCCAATCAAATAGCTTTAGCCTGGTTGCTGCATTACGCACCGAATATTATCTTAATTCCAGGAACTACAACCATCTCTCACTTAGAAGAAAATGTTGCTGCTACTTCTATTACTCTTACTTTAGAAGAGATGACCAAACTCAATCAAGTTGAAGATGTTTAGATTTAATTGGGATTTATGGCAATTACAGTCGCGATGCGTGATGCTACCAAGCTGATTACGACCTTCAAATTATAGCGGTTTCACCTTGAGTGCAGTACAGTTATAACCCCTCTCCAAACCTCTCCCCTCCAGAGAGGAGAGGCTTTAAGCCTCAACAGGTTTGATGCTTAAATATTTACCGTCTTTGCTGATTCGGGTAATAGAGAAGAATCAATTTCAATACCAAGTTTTTTAGCTATCCGACGGCCATAATCAGCATCGGCGCGGAAGAATTGACACAATTGTCGTTGTTGAATCTCTTCAGAAACTTCACCCAGGCTACTAGTAATATTTTCAACCAATCTATCCTTGGCATCTTCGCTCATCAACCGATATAAATCTCCAGTTTGAGAATAGTCGTCATTTCCTTCTCGATGATCGTAGCGATCGACAGCTACATCTCCTAAATTCAAAGGTGGTTCGCTATAGCTTGAATCTGTTTTTGGTGCAGCGGGGTTACTATTGGGTTCGTAATTTGGCAGATTGCCACCGTTGTCGCCATAAGTCATTGCTCCATCTCGCTGATAATTTCCAAAGGGACATTTAGGAGCATTTACAGGTAGATGTTGATAGTTGGTGCCTAAACGATAACGATGGGCATCAGCATAAGACATTACCCTGGCGATGAGAGTTTTATCGGGAGAAAAGCCAATTCCAGGTACAATAGCACTGGGAGAAAATGCCGCTTGTTCGATTTGAGCAAAATAATTATCGGGATTGCGATTGAGTTCGAGAATACCCACTTCAATTAAAGGATAATCGCTGTGTTTCCAAACTTTGGTTAAATCAAAAGGATTGTCGGGATGAGTTTTTGCTTGCTCTTCAGTCATTACCTGAATACAGAAGCGCCACTGAGGATAATTACCTTCTTTAATAGAATCCCATAAGTCTTGAGTAGCATGATCTGGGTTTTGGGCTTTAATTTCTGCGGCTTCTGCTTCCGTTAGATTTTCGATTCCTTGTAGGGTTTTGAAGTGAAATTTAACCCATACTCGTTGATTATCGTCATTAATAAAACTATAGGTATGACTACCATAGCCATTCATGTGACGGTGACTTTTGGGAATACCGCGATCGCTATAAAGAATCGTGACTTGATGTAGTGCTTCGGGAGATTGCGACCAATAATCCCAACGCATATATGGGTCTTTAAGATTACTTCCCGGACAACGTTTTTGAGTATGAATAAAATCGGGAAATTTAAGCGGATCGCGGATAAAGAAGACAGGGGTGTTGTTACCAACCATATCCCAGTTGCCTTCTTCAGTATAAAACTTAATAGAAAAACCACGAGGATCGCGTTCGGCATCAGCGGAACCTTTCTCACCACCGACTGTAGAAAAACGAGCCAAGACTTCGGTTTTTTTACCAACTTCAGAGAAGAGTTTAGCTCTGGTGTACTGAGTTATATCTTTAGTGACGGTAAACGTACCAAAAGCACCCGCACCCTTAGCATGAACTACTCGCTCGGGAATGCGTTCGCGGTTAAAGTGAGCTAGTTTTTCCGAAAGATGGAAATCATGCATGACTACGGGGCCTCTAGCACCAGCAGTCAGTGAATTTTGATTATCGGCAATGGGATAACCGTCTTTAGTTGTGAGAATTTTGCGTTCTTCCATATGAATAACGATCGCTGCTCCGATTCAAAAGCCAGAACAACAACTCCTGTTTTTTCTACATCAATTATTAATTTAGCTAAAACAAGGAGTTGCCCCACACCTACCCGAGGATGAAAGTCTTGCATCTGAAGACGTAATCTCAACCGATCGATCGGAACTCAAAACTAAATTTCCACCGATATTTCCAGATCCGATAATGCCAATTTTCATTTTAAGCCTGTTCCACTAAAGAATTGTTTAAGTAACGAGCGCGTTAAAAAATCAAGGGCACATTTCCTGAGACTGTGGACAAGATGAAATCGAACCGTGCTGCCGCTTTTTCGAGATCCTCCCTGAGAATTTTCGTGCAAGTCTATGAATAACACTTCAACAATTTTCAATCTGTAATATCAGAAGCTCCTTAGAAACATAATCAAATTTGCCACTTTCAAGCCATGCCTATAGATTAATAAAACTAACCCCTATTAGTCAAACAAATATCATAGATAATAGATATCGATGACATCGATTCCAGATTCTTCCCCCGTGAATATCGACTACAAAAACCTCCGAAAACTCGATCTCAATCTGTTGATTGCCCTCGATGTTTTAATTGAGGAAGCAAGCGTTACAAAAGCTGCCGAAAAGCTGAATATGAGTCAATCTTCCATGAGTCATGCTTTAAAACGACTGCGTACTGTTTTAGATGATGAAATATTGATCCGTACTTCGCGGGAGATGGAAGTAACGCCACTCGCTCTGGAAATTAGCAGTCGCGTGCGGCAGATTTTGGCAGAAATTCAGTCAACTTTATTAGAGAAATCAGCTTTCTCGCCAGCTACCGCGCATGTTGACTTTAAAATTGCCACCAGCGACTATATTGAAGCCACCCTTGGAGTTAATCTCTTGCAAAATTTAATAAAACTTGCACCAAATATCCGTATTCGTATTTGCAACCTCAATAAAGAAAAAGCCATGGATGCTTTGGATAATAATCAGATAGATTTGATTATTGATGCCGATTTACCTCTTAAAGGTTGGCATGTTCGTGAAGATTTATACAACGAGGAGTTTGTCTGTGTAGTCAAAAGTGATTGTCCCCTGACAGAGCTATCGGTGGAAGATTATCTTAGTCGATCGCACCTCCTGGTATCGATGCGGGATGATTTTCAAGGAGCGGGGGATAAAAATCTCCAACAACAACAGCGATCGCGACGAGTAATTTGGTCAACCCCTCATTTTATGGCGATTCCGTTTCTGATTGCAAATTCCGACTGCGTTACTTTGCTTCCCAACCGTATCGCTCAGACTTGTGCCAAGGCAATGGGTTTAAAATTATTGCCACCACCAATTGAAGTTGAAGGATTTACAGTTTCAATGGTGTGGCATCAGCGCAATACGAATAGTTTGTCTCATCAGTGGCTGCGCAGTCAGTCGCTAGAAGCTGCACGGGATATTTGAACTTTAATCTCCTGAGGGGTTATCATACAACCATCAGCTTCACCTAATTAAAACCGCTGGCAGGTTGACAGACTTTTATCGCATGTTTACTGAAGGAAAGTTTATTTTTGATGGTTTCCTGTTAATTAAATTGAAGGCAATTTTAAATGCTCGGTGCAACTGTAATTGTAAATAGTTTGGAACTAAATCCAGATTTATCTATTACTTCTGTTCTATATAAGCTACCCGATTTATTCTTAGCAGAAGCGGGTACTTCTGGAGGAGAGGAAAAAGCAACAATCGCTGCTTTAGTAGGTACTGCTGGAATTATTTTCATTTTTAGCGTTTTTTTAGGAGAAATTTGTACTCGTCTGAAATTACCTACTGTTTTAGGTGATTTAGTGGCGGGAATGTTACTCGGAGGCTCGATATTAGGACTTTTAGTGTTCTCACCAGAGGGCATAGGAGCTAACCAAACTTTGCTCAAAGGCTTAGAATTAGTAACTGGTGCTTCAAGGGAGGTTGTCGAGCAAGCTTACAAGTTCCAAATGAAGGATTTTCTTGATGAAAGTGCCAATATTGGACTTTTAACCTTATTGTTTACCACCGGATTAGAATCGAATCTCAATGAATTGATTCGGGTAGGTACTCAAGCTACAACTGTGGCAATTACCGGAGTAACTGTTCCTTTTGTTTTAGGAACTTTGGTATTAATTAAATTCTTTGGAATTGCAACTATTCCTGCTCTATTTGCTGGCGCGGCGCTGACTGCTACAAGTATCGGGATTACAGCCAAAGTTTTGCAAGATATCGGTAGTCTTCAATCAGACGAAGGGCAAATCATTTTAGGAGCGGCAATTTTAGATGATATTCTCGGCATTGTAGTATTGGCAGTTGTACTGAGTTTAGTACAAACAGGAGAAATAGAAATTGCCAATATTATCTATTTACTTGTCAGCGCTACTTTATTTGTTTTAGGTGCAGTTTTTCTAAATAACATCTTTGGCTCTATTTTCGTCACTGCAATTAAGAAAATTAACAATCCGGCGGCGTTAATGCTCTTGGCAATTGTATTTTTAAACGCCTGTGCATTATTGGCAACTGCCATCGGCTTGGAAGCAATTTTAGGAGCATTTGCAGCGGGTTTAGTATTAGGAGAAACTGAGTTCCAGGAAAAATTACAGGGTTTATTTGAACCGTTCATATTCGTTTACACAACTATATTTTTCGTTACAATTGGCGCAAAGATTGATTTAAGCGTTCTTAACCCCACCGTCGCAGCCAATCAGAAAGGTTTGATAATTGCCGCTTGTTTAATTGCGATCGCAATTCTTGGTAAAATCATAGCTGGTTTCGCAGTATTTACAGATAAACCCATAAATAGACTAGCAATTGGAACTGGAATGATTCCTAGGGGTGAAGTTGGATTAGTCTTTGCTGGTTTGGGTGCTACGACTGGGGCTTTATCAAATTCCTTAGATGCAGCAATAATTATTATGGTGATTGTTACGACTCTAATTGCACCAATTATGCTCAGATTTGTATTTCCTAGCTCTGCAAAAATAGATGATTCCCCAGAAAGCGAAGAAACCCCCTGCATCGATTGCGTACCAATTTCCAAATTTAATTGAAATACTAATTAGTTGACAACAGCGAACAAATATATTCACTGTTCACTGTTCCCTGTTAACTGTTCACTGTTCACTGTTCACTGTTCACTGTTAACTGTTCACTGTTCACTGTTCTATGACTTCTTCTGAAACTCAAACTTCTGTTGTTGATTATCCACCGTCATCTAGAAATTCACCACAACGTCAAAGAAGATGGTTGTGGTTGTTAATTATTCTAGGATTACTAGCTGGTGGTGGATTAATTTGGTACTTTTTTCTACGCAATAGTTCAGATGCGACA
>JBCBQE010000211.1:4099-8845 GCA_039820385.1 Cyanobacteria bacterium J06635_10 | reverse complement strand
GTGCGCGATGTCGAATTTTTCTGGAAACCGAACAATTTAAGGATTAAACCATTTTTTAACCGGGGTGCAAACGGTATTGATGGCACTTTATCAACAGCTTTAGGAATTGCCCATCGTCAACAAAGTAGCGTCATGTTGACGGGTGACTTAGCGTTACTGCACGATACTAACGGCTTTTTGAGCAGAAACAAGTTAAGAGGACATTTGACAATAATATTAATTAATAACAATGGTGGCGGAATTTTTGAAATGCTTCCTATATCTGAATTTGAACCGCCTTTTGAAGAGTTATTTGCTACACCTCAGAATATAGATTTTGCACAGCTTTGTAAAACTTACGGCGTGAAACACGAGTTAATTACTTCTTGGGATGATTTATGTAATAACTTGAATCCATTACCAAATAAAGGAATTCGGGTTTTGGAGATACCTACAAATCGGAAAACTGATGCAAAATGGCGAAAAGATAATTTGGGGAAGATGGCTAGTGAAATTTTAATATAATTAACAACTGACAAACAACAACTAACAACGATCGTGCTTACAACATCATATTTCTGGTTTTTTTGCTTTAGTGTCATATTTTTGCTTTCTCTTGATTTTTGGAATTGGCAACCGGAAATATCATTATCTATATTTTCTCTTCCTCCTTGGGTAATATATTTTATTAGCTTACAAATTATTACTTCTTTAACTCTTTTAATATTTGCACTCAAATTTTGGAAAACACCTTCAAACTAGTTTAAATATTTATGAATATAGACAATTTTATTCCTTATCTATTCATTGCGGCTTATTTAATATTCACTCTAGTTATCGGAATTGGTACTTCTAAAGCACAAAGCAACACACCTCAAGAATATTTCCTAGCTAATCGTAAAATTGGAAATATTGTTTTATTTTTCACCCTAGCTGCCACAAATTTTAGTTCTTTTGCTTTCTTGGGATTTGCTGGTGCTGGTTACCGTGTAGGTATTAGCTATTATCCAATGATGGCATTTTCAGGAGCATTTCTAGGAGTTTTATTTTATTTAATTGGTTATAAAGTCTGGCTTTTAGGTCAAGAGAAAGGATTTATTACTCCTTCAGAATTAATTGCAGAACGTTTGGGAAGCCAAAGTTTAAAAATCATATTTCTGACAGTAATGGTGATTTTTACATTGCCTTATTTGGCTTTGCAACCCATCGGAGCGGGATATCTTTTAGAGAACTTAACTAATGGACAAATACCTTACTTTTTTGGAGCAACGGTTTTGACATTTGCGATCGTGATATACGTCTTTATGGGTGGAATGAGAAGCGTTGTATTAACCGACGTTTTGCAAGGTATTTTAATGTTTGTGTTGATGATTGTAGCTGTATTCACGATTGCTAATAGTTTGGGAGGAATTACCGCAGCCAACCGTGCTGCTTACGAACAATTACCAGAACTTTTTTCCCGACAAGGAGTAGATAATTTTTTCACAAAAGCCAAGTGGTTTAGTTATATGGTTTTGTGGATTCTTTGTGTTCCCATGTTTCCCCAAATGTTCATGCGGTTTTATATTCCCAAAACACCCACTCCTTTAAAAGTTTCTGCAGTTTTGTATCCCTTAATAACCACGATAATATTTATTTGTCCGGTATTAATTGGAGTTTGGGCACATATTCCTTTTCCCAATTTAGTAGGAAAAGCAACAGATCGAGCAATGCCTATGATGTTAGCAGAATATACTCCCGTTTGGGTAGCTTCTTTTGTGATGGTGGGGGCATTAGCAGCATTTATGTCAACATTAGATTCTCAACTTCTGGCTCTATCTTCGATGCTGACACGGGATGTGTATATTTCTTACTTGCGCCCAAATGCCTCCCTTCGCGAACAAACTTTAATCGGCAAAGTGTTAATTGTAATTCTGGCAATTATTGGTTTAATTATTGCTTATAATCCACCATTCACAATTTTGGCGATCGCTCAAGCAGCTTTCACCGGATTAGCTGTTTTATTTCCCACGGTTATTGCTGCTTTGTATGGTAAAAATATTAATTCATTTAGCTGCATTATTTCGATTATTGTTGGCGAGTTAATGTTAATTGGTTTTCAATTAAATATAATTCCAGAAAGTTTTACCTTTGGTTTTTTACCAGTTGTACCGATAATAGTGATTTCTACTTTGATTATTGTTTTAGGAAGCGTATTTTCAAAAAACATGTAGAGCATGTACGCTCATAATATGCCAGCATCCGTCTGTTAGCATCGGAATTATATTAAGAAGCGAGCATTAAGGCATATTTTTTATAGGGATTTATATAATGCGAAAACGTGAAAATATCATAGTGCGAGCTAGATAGCTCGCTAGTATTATACAAATTAAGTGGGTAATAGTTTATAAGAAATTAATTATAACCTAGCAATTGCGCTACGTTAATCAAATCAACAACACCCAAAAAATGATGTTGGTGAACATAGATATAAACTTTTTCGCCAAATAGCATATGTAGGATTGTTCGCAACACCCACAAAACAGCGAAAAGAAAAACAAAACACCCAACAAAACCGGTTAGACACCCACAGCCAAAAGCGTTGTCCTCAATGTCAAACATAATACTATTTTTCAACTACTAATTACTTTTGATTCCTCTTCACGGGCACCCATAATCATTTTTTTTTCTTCTAAAAAAGTTCTTATGGGAACCCTTCACCCGACATAATAAGTCAAGCTAACTCTACACCCTAAATTCCTAACTACCCAGGCAATCGCACTTACATTCTTGTATCTTCAATATACTGTAAAGAACCTGGATACATAGTTTTTATTTATACAATAAAATATGTTCTTTATATTTAAGTATCAAAGTTTTTTTAAATACTTTTAATTAGATGAATTGTTTTGTGATGTTGGAAACATCTTTGAATATAGAAGTTTTCGGTTGAGTGCAGTAAACTTTCGGCAACCTCACCCCCTTCCCCTCTCCAAAGCATCGGAGAGGGGAAAGGGAGGTGGGGTTTTCCGAAGTGTATTGCAATAAGCGTGAAAACCGCTATATAGTGAATTTCACGCTTATTGCAATACAAAATAGCAAATGTATAACAATATTCAAAGCCTCCCCCATCTTGAGGGGAGAGGTTTGGAGAGGGATTCTACAAATTAAATTCGATTACTTTCCCTGAAGCAGCACGGGAATACTTAACAGCGGCAACTTGCTGTGAATCAGAATTACGTAAAGTAATTAATCCCGATTTGTTAGTCATTTGCATGGACTCATTACTGGAATGACTTACTATAAAGCGCTTGACTTCGTTAGGTTGTAATGTCCCCGTCAAGCTTTGAGCACGTGCCATTCTGTCTTCCATTTGCCAACCACTCAGATCAATTGCTTCATTACTCATGTTTTGCAATTCAACCCACTCCTTACCTTTATCTGCTCCTGAAGGGTTCGGTAATGCTCGGATGATTGCTACAGAAGCATCATTTTTGATAATTTGATCTACTGGTACAACACGAGGAACATCCATTTCTGGTTCCTCTGTACCATCAAGAGTAAGAAAGATGGGGAAGAATGAACGAATCATCTCTCCTCGACTACCATTGGGATTAGTATTGCGGAAGAGAACTAAATCGTAAGTAGCTCCATTGATAGTTGTTCGTCGTTTGTCGCTTTTAACTCTACTTTTGTAAATGCTCTCGTAAAACATAACCGTGGCGATCGCAATTTCACATTCTGGACTAGGGCCAACAAAAAAACCACCTTTTTTCTTAAATAGTTTAGCAATGACGTTACCACGCATATCGGTTATTGTTTGCGATTGTTGTAGTGTAACAACATTGGGATTTAGTGGCCCATTTTGTCCTTTCAAGTCATATTTATAACCCAAATAATTGACTCGGTGATTTTGTTCGTCGAGGTAAAATTTTACCCAAGAATGATATCCCGAAACTTGACCTAGAGTTTCTCTTCTGTCACCATCATGGGTATCAAACTTTCCTTCACCAACAAAAACATGCTCAAAACCAGAAGCAAATTTAGTTGATTTACCTTTGTAGTAATTGGTGTATAGTTCAAACCAAATACGGCTTAGCTTTGAAAAAAACTGCTGTTCAGAGAGATTTTCACCGAACTCTTGGTTAATATATCTCAATGCCAATTGAATTGGCTTGGTTTTCATAATTAGAGATAAAAACTCCCTTTGTTCTTCCTCTTCTTGCTCCGAAGTAAATTCTGGATCTACAGAGCGAATAGCGTAATTATCAAACAGATTAATAAAACTAACGTAGGTTCGATTTGGGTCAAACAGTTTCTCTTCATTAACCTGATAAAATAAAGGTCTTGTGGCTAAATCTATCTCCCGACTTCCATTCGCTTTTACTTGTTCATCCAATAAAATGTCAGCATTGGGATTTTCCCACTCCCCATCAGGATTACGGGGACTTACAGAGAATTGGTTTTCATCATTCTCCCAAAGAATTTGATAAATATTATCCTTAGTCAGTTCAATAGATTCTAGATTAGTTGCAGGTGAAAGTGTTTGCATCTTCAAATTTATCCTAGTAATTTGACTGTGTAATTGCACAAAATAACTTTGTTCAAGATTTTTTTTACAAGTGGATTTAGAGTCCACTTCATGCGTGATGCTTGATAAAGATAATTTATACTAGCTAAAACAAACAACAATTTTTTTATCAGTAATTACGCAAGCTTGATATATCAAATCTGAGACATTCCAAACCTGGTAAATTTATGCTTATTTTTTAGTAGTAAATATAACAT
>JBCBQE010000211.1:0-4089 GCA_039820385.1 Cyanobacteria bacterium J06635_10 | reverse complement strand
TAAAAAGACTTATAGTATTTTGTTTGTAGTAAGGGATTTATCCCTTACAGTAATATCGTTATAATAGAAAGATTAGCGATTGGTCTCGATGCAAATAAACTGGCAAACTGCCAAAACCTACGAAGACATTCTTTACCATAAAGCTGATGGCATTGCGAAAATCACCATTAACCGTCCCCACAAACGCAATGCTTTTCGCCCTAAAACTGTTTTTGAACTTTATCAAGCCTTTTGCGATGCCCGCGAAGATTCTAGTATTGGCGTAGTTTTATTTACTGGTGCTGGTCCCCATACTGACGGAAAATATGCCTTCTGTTCCGGTGGCGACCAAAGCGTGCGGGGAAAAGCCGGTTATGTTGATGATGATGGCGTTCCTCGTTTAAATGTATTAGATTTACAACGCTTAATTCGTTCCATGCCCAAAGTCGTAATTGCCTTAGTTGCAGGTTATGCGATCGGTGGCGGACATGTCCTACATTTAATTTGTGACTTGACAATTGCCGCCGATAATGCTGTATTTGGACAAACCGGACCAAAAGTTGGGAGTTTCGACGGTGGTTTTGGTGCGAGTTATTTAGCACGCAGCGTCGGACAAAAAAAAGCTCGTGAAATTTGGTTTCTCTGTCGTCAATACAGCGCTCAACAAGCTTTAGATATGGGGTTAGTAAATACGGTTGTACCTGTAGAACAATTGGAAGCTGAAGGTATTCAATGGGCGCAAGAAATTTTAGAAAAAAGTCCGATCGCAATTCGTTGTTTAAAAGCTGCCTTTAACGCTGATTGTGATGGGCAAGCCGGTTTACAAGAGCTTGCCGGAAATGCCACTTTACTTTATTACATGACGGAAGAAGGTAGTGAAGGTAAACAGGCATTTTTGGAAAAGCGTAAGCCAGATTTCCGTCAATATCCTTGGCTACCTTAGTTACTTTTTGAAAAGTTGGGGTTTCGGTTTAACCTGTATAAATCAAGTTCCCTTAATCGCTATTGGAAGTAATCATCGGAACTTGATATAAAATCAAGCAATCTAAATAAACATAAAAATTGCACCAGTAATTAAAAGGTGCAATTTTTTGGCATATTAAACCATGAATTATATTGACCTACACTTTGTAATAAGTATGAAACCACTGTAGAGACATAGCAATGCTATGTCTACAGCAATGTGAAATCACAACTTCATATCTTTATTCAGTAATGCCAATTTTGTTACTGCAAGGGTGATTAAAACACTCACAAAACGAATTTTAAAGACAAATTTTATCTCTATTTCAATCTTTTTCGGTCGCATCCTAGCTAATTATTAGACCGATTCATCACTGGTATACAAAAGTTTTTGCATTTTTTATCCTGGAAATTTAATTATTCAACTGTTTCCAATAATTAAAGTAATTGCTCCTCACATAAAAG
The DNA here is from genome assembly GCA_039820385.1 of Cyanobacteria bacterium J06635_10. Classification (GTDB taxonomy): domain Bacteria; phylum Cyanobacteriota; class Cyanobacteriia; order Cyanobacteriales; family Nostocaceae; genus Rivularia. The sequence goes on along the minus strand of JBCBQE010000211.1, from coordinate 2,682 downwards.
TTTAACTTAACAAAGCCTCAACTTTCTGTGAAGTAGATACCCGCTCAATATCAGCTTCTACATTAGTCTTCACTACGAACTTATCAGAAGCTTCTGCTAATACCGGAGTCGCATCGGGTAAACTCCAAGCATCTTCCAAGGTTTCCCATGAGGGCGCAAAGGGGGCAACAGCTAAAGAGCACGCTTTCCAACTTCCACGTACAGGCGCTCCTAGTTGCTGACAAACTCCTCCGCGCCGCCCAATTGGATCGAAGAAACGACAATTTCGGCAAGCTGAGGTGAAGGTTTGAATGCTTTTCATTTTTTATGCCGTCTGCTGGCTGATTTACATCTCTATATTTTCCTCTTAGTCATAAATCCCTCATAAACGTATCAAGCCATGATTGTATATAGGTTTTCATGATCCCAGACGAAAAATCAACTTTATAATATCTTTATATTTCTGTTATATTTTTAAATTTTTATGTAACAAAAAAGAAACAAAACTGTTGAAAATTATTCTAGAGTTTTGTATCGAAACTAGTCAGGGATCGCGATTAATTAATCTATTTTAGGTAGAGGAGCATAGTTATATCGAGCTTCAAGGAGTAGGTCACCAGGCTAAGAGCGTTGGTATGAGTTGACAGTTATCAACGAACAGTTGTCAACGAAAATTATCAATTGCATAATTTCCAATCCACGACGATCGCAACCCTTGAGTTCTTTTGCCCAAATTCAAAAAGACTTAGCAGCGCAAATAGAACAAACACCCCACCGTTCTAATTCTCCTTTCGGAGTAGGAGATTGACAGCTAGGACAAAGGGGTAAATATTGCGATCGCATTTTTACTGTTGAAACCCAATTAGCGAAAACAGTCTGAGGATTTTTAGGATAGGAGCGAACATGGGTATGTTGGTTAATACTATTTCCTAAATAACTAGGATGCTCTCGGGATGAAATACTTTGCTGCTGCAACGGTTTTTTTTCAACACGCTGCCAACGAGCAGTAGAAAAGCGTATATCTACTAAAGGATTTGGTAATATTTTATTTAACTTTTTCAGCAATCTTTGGCGCTCAAAGGTGAGATTTTGTGACCAAGCAGCGCTGGAAGTTGCCACCCATAAAACGTCCCGTTCAATTGAAATTGGCTGGGTATGAGTGGCAACGATTTTTCCCACAACTTCTTGCCAACAATCAAGTAAACGTTGTAAGGGTTGTTGTTGGTATAAAGTTTCAATTTGCAGAATATCTAAAATCTCTGGAATTGATTGAAAGGACATTTTAAATAAAGTTGAGTGCAGGAATTTCAGCTTGTTCAAGGGTTCCCATTAGATTTTTTTAGGAGCAAAAAATTCTTATGGGTGTCCGTCAAATTGTATAACTATTTAAATTGAGCAAGAGCAGCGTCAAGGGTTCCCATAAGAATTTTTTTAGAAAAAAAAAATTATAATGGGTGCCCGTCAACCGATCGAACGTTCGTCAAAAGTCAATTTATCGATGAGATCGATCTTAGATATTTGATAAAATAACGAATAGGTCAAGGGCTCCCTAGTAGTCCACCAAACCAAAATTGCCGAGTGAGGGCAAGCTGGGGGAGCAGGGTACCTTAAAAGTTTTTTAGAAGAAAACACTTCGTCGGGGTTCCCTGTGACAATTTCCTTATTACTGAGTCATAATGGTCACTTCAGATTAATGTTAAAATGGATAATTTGTCCGCTTGGGGTAAAATTCGCCGAAATAGAATACAAAAGCACAAGTAACAATTGTCCCCAAGGTGGCTACCGTAGGGGTATTGTCAATCGATCGGTTCTATACCTACAGTTGCATCAATGCCGATATACAACCGGATGTAGCTACTGTTCAAGTCATCAGAAATAGAGGATTAAGTGCGGTGGGGCAGCCAGTGCTTTAAAATGCTTCTAGAGAGTTACTGACAGGGTCTGAAGTAATTCAGTCCAGTTAAGTGTCTGTGTAAGAATAATCCCCCTATAGACGGTGGAAGTATCAAATTGTGGATAATCTGGCAGTCGGTACGGAGGCACATGGCATATGAGTGAGAACCCCCTATATTATTCTGATAGTCAAACATTGAAACCAGCGCTAAGTGCGGCATTAGCAAGTTTAGAAGTCAAACTTGATGAAGAATTGGCGCGATATCGTCGAACACGAGCGGCACATAGAACACCAACTCAAAAAAGTCTCGGTAGTTTGATTGCAGCTAAGCCGCAAGCTCAAAGTGCTATAACTGTTGCAAATATTAGAAATCAACAAAGTTTAACAGGCGAAGAAGCTGTGGCTTATATAAGACAACAGCAAGCAAACAACCCCCTAGGTAATCTTGAAACGCCCCCTCCACCTCCTCGAGCACCAAAAACGTCTCCAAAAGTGGGTGAGAGCCAAGGGATAAATTCTGAACCTAAGCAAATTCCTTTTATAAACGAGCAAACAATACCACCATCATATACAGAGACGACGAAGGCGAGAAATCGAACCACAACGGCGCAAAATCAAAGCAGCATTGTTAAAACAGATATTAATCAAAATACACAAGCCAACAATTTACCCGACTCCAAAAATGACGCTCCTAAGCAGCCAGATGATTATCTCGAATCCTCTGAAGCTTTACTGCGGAGTTTGGCAGAAGAAGAACAACAATAGTAATAGCATCGAACCAATGCTTAAAGGCGATAGCAGACTGTCAT
>JBCBQE010000210.1:0-8914 GCA_039820385.1 Cyanobacteria bacterium J06635_10 | reverse complement strand
GTACATAAATTAAGCAAATTTTGTAAGCTAAAGAATATTTTTCCAATAGGGAGAATAGATTAGCAAGAAATTTCGAGTATACAAAGTAAAGTCGATGGAAAACCCAATTTAGCAAGTTAAACCTTCTAGATCGGTTTTGATTAATTATTTTTTGATTAACTATTTCAAGGTAAATCAGGCTGGGACTTAAACTACAAAATGAATAGCTAATTGCAGCCATAAAAAACCATCTCCCCCAATCATACCCAAGTATATATAGTGGAATGGAAACTATTATAGGAATAATTGCATACTTAAAACTGAAGCTAGAATATGTTTTTCTGGTATTGATAAAATGAACTTTATCATGCCAGTGAGAATTAAAATTATCTAGGAAATTTGATACCAACTTTGAGGAAGAAGATATTATAAAAATAAAATTTAATGCCAAAATTATCAGCCACTGCAAGAATGTTAAACCACGATCGGCTTTTATAACTCTCCAAGATAACGATACACCTTGCTTCAATGACCAACCTATTCCTGACAATGCTGCTGGAGGACCATTAGTACAGTCAAGTACTCCAAGATTTTGCCAAGATTCACAGATACTTAATGCAACTGAAGGATCCCCTTTCCAGATGAATGCAGCTAAGGCTGATATCACAGTTGGAATATAGATTGTAAAGGAATCTAATAGTGGTAATTTACGAGAAGATTTTAAGGAAAGAAAGCTAACTGTAATCGCCAAATTTATTGGTAGCGAAAGAAAGATAATTGATTCGTGACTTAAAGCAATGGGTATAGCTAGTAAATTAAACCAAATTAAAATATTTTTACGATACCGTTTGATCGAAGACTCCAAATTTTTATTGTGATTAAGAGAGGGGTCTATTAACTCGTCAATTTTCAATCTCTTGATCTCTCTGCTGAGAAATGAAATATTCATAATTAAAGGTATTATGAATAAAATTTATTTCCTTCCGAGGTCATTTAATGGAAATAATAAGAGCGATGGGAGGAATAGGAAGACTATTAAAGTCGTACTATTCATGAAGTATTGAAGCTTAAAAATCTTATGTATGTAGAAAATAGATATTACCAAATACAATAAAGAAACGAAAATCGTTAGAGTAATGTAAGGATTTAAGTTGAAATTCTCTGTCATGAATAAGAGAATACTACCCGCTAGTCCCCTGCGGACAAAGCCTGAACTATAATTAGTTAGCCAATCTGTAAAAACCCATTCATTTAATCCTGAATTGAATATTGCGGCAATAAATTTATGAGTAAATAAGACTACATAAACTATCATAAACGTAGATAAAATTAGTCCTTTTATTGATGAAAGGTCACGAAAGGAAAAGATTTTATTGTCTTTAGAGTTGATCTTTTTGTCATTCATAATATCAAATTAACTTAACTAAGATAATGCGATAAATTACAGATACTAATATAAATTGTTCCCAATATAAAAAGTATTTAGAGCTTAAGTTTCTTAAAAATAAACTCAGGAATTGAACGAATTATCAACATAATCCAGAACCAAAACTAAGGAATATAAACCACATTTTGTTTGTTCTCCAAAGCTTTGATTACAGCAGTTACTACTTGCTCCGGATTCGCTACCAAAAGTCATCTTGGTATCCACAAAACCCGGTTTCATCATCATTACACGTACCCCAGATTTACATAAACCATTGCGTAATCCTTGGAGAAACAAGCTGATAAGCACCCTTTGCAGATCCATAGATATAATTTGACGATCGCGAATTTTTAACCAAAGAATCGCAGGAAAAATAAATCAAACCTTCTATCTCGATTATTTCCTATAACCACTTACCAGACTTTTTGTCAAGATTATTTTTGTCAAGAGTAATTTAGATGCGTTTGCCGCGACTTAATATTGCCGGGTGAAGAGAAGTAGGCGCGTGAGTAATTTATTTTCCTACTGCGAATCAGAAAATTTCCTTGGTATAAGACTAGATTAAAGATTCTAAGTCACTAAGCCAAGCATCAAGAAGAGTTAGCTCTTCGGGAGGCATAACAGAGATATTTACTAAGCTGCTATAGCATTTACGCATATTATCTATCAATTTATCTTTGCCCGGTTCTAGTTTCAAAGCTTCCAAGGTTTCGCATATTTCACGATTCTTGAGATAGCCATCTATTTCTTGGCTAAAATCTTTCATTAAGTTATGCTCGTTTCTGTCTTGTCTGACAGTAGGTTCGTGAAATAAGATAGACCAACCATTTGCCCATGCAATTTTCTGAGCAATGAAACTACGCCAGATATCAGTCATAGGTCAAGAACAGTATGCTGGCAAATATAATAATGGATATGCCTCTGGCCACCAAGCAGTATTCTGACTATTGAAAGGACACCATGAGTTTTGTCCTAGAGCTAGTCTTCTATCCTTTCTAAATTCTTGTGGTAAAGGCATTACCAGACGATATATTGCGTCAACGTCAGGATTGTCATCAGCAAGCCCTTGTTGAATGGGACAATCTACCCGTGTAATTTCTAAAGAATCCCAATCAGTTTGGTTTGTGAGAATATCATCCAGAGGAAAACCTCTAGGCCAAATTTTGGCTTCTGTGAAGTAATCATAAGCGTTTATCCAACCCATATTGGTGGCTGTAACAACTTTTTGTTCTCTTGTTCGAGGTTGCCAGAATTCTTCACAAGGCATATTATCATCATCTGTCTCAATGATGATTGAAGCTTGATTCTTTATCGCCAAAAGATAGCCAATATTTTTACGAGCATAATGTCGTGTAGGGCAGAGTTTAGCAAACTTAAAGTTAGTTTCTAACTGACGCTCGACGCTATAAAAATTAGATCCTTTAAGGTCAAAATCTGATGGACTAGCTAGATCGCCAATAACTATAAACTCCCACCCTCTTTGAAGACTTTCCTGACTGATTTTAGATAACACTTCATTGGGTTTAGCAATTGATGTGACTACTATGGCAATGTTCTCTTTCAAATTCATAGTGGAATCTCCCTAAATATTATGTGAAAATTTTCGGAATTTGTAGTTGCCTATCTTGGCTTTTTGTATTACTTCTCTGGCTGCTCTAAGATTTCCTATAAAACGTACCCTACTCCCTACCTCGATTAGTTAGCTAACCTTTTACCAGAAAGGAAGTGAAAGCACCTTTGAGAGAATAATTTCCAGAGGTTTTTCAAACTATCTTTAATCGCTGCATTATGAACACTCGGACTAGCAGCCTTGTAATGAATAGGTACTTCAGCAGCTTTTAAATGACGGCAGTGAAATTTAATTTCTGTTTGAAAAAAATGATACTTGGACTTGATGCCTTTCCTCAAAATATACTTGAGAGTTTGATTGCTAAACATCTCAAACCCGCTAGTCATATCTTTAAGTTTTGTCCCCAGGAGTAAGTTAGTCAGTAAAGTACCTCCCAGGCTAATCAAACGACGATTTAGCGAACTATTACTGATTTTTCCCCCTCGACAGAAACGGCTTCCAAAAACACAGTCATAACCTTGAAGCACTTTGGTAAAAAATTGAGGTATGTCTGAAGGTTGGTGACTAAAGCCAGCATCAATTTCTAAAATCCAATCGCACCCAGCATAGATTGCTTCAAAGTACCCTCTAATGTAAGCATCAACTACACAACGATTTTCTGGTGCCCAAACTACATTCAGCCTAGGTTCTATTTCTGCTAAAGCAAGCAAAATATCCAAAGTGCCATCAGTACTTACAGAATCTATAACCACGAAAAAGGTTACACAAGCAAAGCCTTCGCACTGTTCTAAGGTTTGTTTGATAAATTTTGTTGCTAAACTAGCTTCGTTTGCCATGAGGCAAACTATACCTAGGCTTATATCTGAAATATTACTGCTTATTATTTGATTCACTAAGATACAAATTTTAGAGATGTACGGAGTTTAATATTGAGAGTTCAAAAGCCCATAGCTGCGGCCTGCATATCTCATGAAAACCGCTTTCTTGGTCATAAGCCCAAATACGCTACGGCACAGCCCTGTGCGCACACGGCCAACTGATAACCATCGCGCTATCAGGATGCTCACTAATCCAGCCGCGATGGAACGCTTGCACTTGATGGGATGCTGCCGTTCAACATCCGCGATATCTTTAAGCAGATAGAAGGTGTAAGAAACGCAACAAAAACAACCTTTGAGTCCACTAATGCGCTCTGAAAGCCGTTATATAAGCAAACTTTATCGGAATATCTGTTGCCCCCACCCGACCAGATTCTTGAAGATGTTTCAAACTTGGATATTTTGTAAAATAAATTACATCCTACGCTCTAATAATTAAATTATTTATTTTCAGCAATCAAGTGATAAAAAATACATTCACACTATCATTAGGTAAACTGCAAAAAACTACCGAAAATTATGAAGAAATCATGAATAAAAGTTTAGTATTGGTATTTATTGCATCTTCTACCAAATTTATTAATTAGGCTTTACAGGAATAAAATTAGGAATTCGCTGTGAAATTTTTTCTATTGATATATAAAAAGGAAGTATTTGAGCCTGATCGGGAATATGTACTCTTGATAAATGTATTCCGTGGAAACAGAAAGGACACCAAATTACCATAAAACCAATTTTAGTTTGAGAATCTCCAATAAATTGAAAATAAACTCCTAATTTATGGCAATTTGGACAAGTTAATACCGGTACATGAGGTAAATTATTATAAATATCAGTAGTTATAGATATCCATTCTTGATATTCTTTTTTTCTATTCTTATTCATATTAAAATAAAAAAATTATAGCTATATAAAGATTCAATATCTGAAATAAATATATACTTTCGTAAAATATCAATTTATAAGAATGGGTTTAACATTTCAAAATTATCGTTAAAATCATATACCTTTATTGGTTTAACAAACCTCAAAATATATATCAAAATATCAATATCAACATTCTCATTTAACAAAATTTACCGCCACAAACGTTCAATCGATCGAAAATAGGATTACATTCTTATAAGAAGAAAATATAACGATTAGTATAAAAAACGATGGCAGTAGAGAATTCTGATATTGACATTGCACCATTTATCGACCACTCCCTACTTCATCCTACAGCTACTCAACAACAGGTTGAACAATGGTGTGAAGAAGCGGATAGATATCATTTTGCAGCGGTTTGCATTCAACCTACTTGGGTACGTCTGGCGACGGAACTTCTTCATGGAAAACAGCCGAAAGTATGTACTGTGATAGGTTTCCCCACCGGCGCGAGTACAACCGCTGTCAAGCTTTATGAAGCACAAGAAGCTACAGAAAACGGTGCAACTGAGTTAGATGTAGTCATGAATTTGGGTTGGTTGAAAGCTGGTAAAACGGAAGAAATACATCGAGAAATCGCAGCGATTTGTGAAGAAACCGGACAAGTTATCAAGGTCATTTTAGAAACAAATTTATTAACTGATACTGAGAAGAAACTGGCTGCAGAGGTATCGATGGATGCAGGTGCAGCGTTTCTGAAAACTAGTACTGGTTGGAATGGTGGTGCCACACTAGCAGATGTAAAGCTTTTAAAAGAAGTCGCCAAAGACAGAATTAAAGTTAAAGCTTCTGGTGGTATTCGCACTGTAGACCAAGCTTTAGAATTTATATTGCATGGTGCTGCTAGGTTAGGTACTTCCAGAGGTGTTAATTTACTTCGTCAAAGGCTCCCTAGATAATTTTTTTCTCCTAAAAAAATTATCTAGGGTACCCGTCAGCGCCAAGAAGAATTATCAAGTTAAGTAAAGGTTAAGTTTTTCGAGTTAGGAGTCTTGAGTTATCTACTCCCTAAATCTGAAAGTTTTTTAAAGGTTAAAGATTACTAACTACTCCCCCAACCGCTCCTGGCGATTTCCTATAACACCTCACTCCCAACGCGCTCTCCACCCGTAATCTGAAACGAGGCAAGGGGAGTAACCACTCACCACTCACCACTAACAACTAATGAGTAGAAGTTACAAAGCAACTGGAATTAATTTAAAAACCCAAGCATTTGGCGAATCCGATCGGTTAGTGACAATTCTAACGCGGGAATTTGGATTGATTCGAGCCACTGCCCCTGGCGCACGCAAGCATAATTCTAGTCTTGGAGGAAGAAGTGGAATGTTTGTCGTCAATCAATTACTGATTGCAAAAGGGCGAAGTATAGATAAAATTACCCAAGCAAACACTATCAAAACTTATCCGGGTTTAGGAGGTGATTTGGGTAAATTGGCAGCTTCTCAATATTTAGCAGAAATAGTACTCGCGAGTGCACTAAGCTCTCAACCTCAAGATGAACTGTTTGAATTATTCAACGAACATTTACATCGGTTGGAAAAATTATCCGCTACGAGTCAAAATGTTTTAGCGTATCTGGTGCATGGTGCTTTTCAACTTTTGGCTTTAGCTGGTTTAAAGCCTCAAGTAGATGCTTGCTGTTTAACTGGGAATCGGGTGATACCAGATTATTCAAATCCTAAATCTCTGACAGCTTTTAGCATTAACGCCGGTGGAGTCGTTTCAATGCCCGCTTGGGAAAATTTGCGCGCAAGAGTAGAAAAAAGGAGAATGGAAGAAAACAAACGGGTAGAAATAGGCTCACATGCTCCCGAATTTAGTGGAGTTTATTCTTCAAGTGATGGAAAAATGACTTCATCCCCTATATATGAAACTATTGTTCATCATGAAGAATTACCCCCTTTGCTACGTCGCTTGAGTGCTTCGGAACTAGGATTATTACAGCAACTGTTACAACCTGAGATAATAGAAGAAACTGCCCCAGATAAGAAATGGTTATACATTGAACGTTTGTTAAGACAATATACTCAATACCATTTGAGTCGTTCAATTCGTTCGGCAGTTTTAATAGATTCTTATTTTGCTACAACTTATGGCTAAATTTAAAAAGTATATGAAGATATTTGAGCTTTTTGGGGCATTATGCCAAAAAAATGATTCAAAAAACCGATAAGCTGTTATTTTTTGGTTAGTAGATTCAATTTTCCCCGTTTACTCAACTAGCCATTTATTTTCCAGTCCACCATACATTAAAGTAAAAGCATAGACGAAATGTCAGCAAAAGACGTTTCTAAAAACGATGGAAACGATAAGACATCGATGTCGGAAATACTCAAAACCGACATTGATAAAAATTGGGAACATAAAATTAAGGATGAATTAGATTCCCACAACAGTAGCAATAATAATTTAAACGAAAATTTGCAAGCGGCTACTGTTACATTCCCAGATAAATCTGATTTGCATGCAGAAAAGAATCACAAAAGTCAAGTAACTATAAATACAAAAGACCAAGGATTTTTGCCTGTTTTAAAAAATCCTAATTTCCTTGCTCTATGGGGAGGTCAGGTTTTTTGTCAACTGGCAGATAAAGTATATTTAGTGCTAATGATCGCTTTGATTGATACTCAATTTCAGTCAGAAGGAAGCAGTATTAGCACTTGGGTATCGGCATTGATGATGACTTTTACAATACCCGCAGTACTATTTGGTTCTCTGGCGGGGGTGTTTGTCGATAGATGGGTGAAAAAAACAGTGCTGGTGTCAACTAACATTTGGCGCGGTATTTTAGTTTTGGCGATCGCACCGCTTTTATGGTTGGCGAATGATTGGCAAGATGTAGGTAATATTCCTGCCGGTTTCCTGATTATTTTGGGCATCACTTTTTTGGTTTCCACCCTGACGCAGTTTTTCGCACCCGCAGAGCAAGCTGTAATTCCTCTGATAGTCAAATCGCATAATTTGCTTTCGGCTAATTCTCTTTACACCACAACGATGATGGCATCGGTAATTGTCGGATTCGCTATTGGAGAGCCACTTTTATCGGCAGCAGATGCCCTATGGCTGCAATTTGGCGGTAGCAGTGGTATTGGTAAACAAATTTTAGTCGGTGGATCTTATGCGATCGCCGGTTTGATTTTACTTTTATTGACGACGAATGAAAAACCCCAGCCCAAGGAAAAAGAATCTACCCATGTTCTCTCCGATTTAAAAGATGGTTTAGTTTATTTGGGAGAAAATAATCGTCTGCGCAATGCTTTGATTCAGTTAATTGTTTTATTTTCGGTATTGGCTGCATTAACTGTATTGGCGGTGAGAGTGGCAGAAATTATACCTAGTATTAAAGCCGAGCAATTTGGCTTTTTACTCGCATCTGGTGGTGTTGGTATTGCCCTTGGTGCAATGGTATTAGGTCAATTTGGACAACATTTTTCAACCTCCCGCTTGAGTTTGACTGGATGTATGGGGATGGTAATTTCCCTATCTGGTTTGGCGATATTTACCCAGCAATTATGGTTTGTACTGTTTTTTATCGGTTTCTTAGGCGTATCTGGAGCCTTAGTAGGAATTCCCTTACAAACTGCAATTCAAACCGAAACCCCAGCCTCCATGCGTGGTAAAGTATTTGGTCTGCAAAATAATTTAGTTAATATTGCTCTAACTTTACCTTTAGCATTAGCAGGTATAGCAGAAACCTTTTTTGGATTGCAGACAGTATTCTTGACATTAGCAGCAATTGTTTTTTGTGCTGCTTGCTTAACCGGCTATAAATCCGCTTAATATCGCGAGGCTAAAAATAATTATTATTAATTAGCTCGATATCATAGCCCTCTTGATTATTGTTTTTACTGCCGTGGTAAAATACATGAGCAATAATGTATCCCATAATATTAGGGATCAAATGCGCTTTAGCTAGACGCTATACATAGTGTCTTAAATTGTTATATAAAAACGTATAGTAATTAACAGCATTATGATGGCATAAATAAATTATAAATTTACTAGTTTTAAAAACGTAAAAATTTGCGTTGTAAATAATTAAGGTTGAGATATTATGATATCCACAAAGCTTATTGTGCTCTCATTTAATTCATATCAGTCACATTCACCCAAAAGCTGACCGAATAAACCCCC
>JBCBQE010000209.1:0-8917 GCA_039820385.1 Cyanobacteria bacterium J06635_10 | reverse complement strand
GTATTGGTAGAATAACTAGAACTGGGAAAGTAATGTCGAAAGACGAAGGGAGTTTAATGGCTTGGAATGAAGGATTAGCCGATTATTTATCCCTTGCGATTCAGCACGTTGCAGCATCTAAAGGTTTGCTCCCTAAAAATTTACCTAATGTAAGTGACAAGAATGGGAAGCCAGATACTTTCATGACTGCTAAACAACATGACATTGATATTAACTTAGAAAACAAACTCGATCCGAAGCAATCAAAAAACTTTTCATTGGTTTCTAATCCGAAAGGAGAAGGTGACGAAGCTTCAGTATCTCGAATATTATGGGATTTGGCCGATTCCCAAGAAGATACTTTTCTTAGAAGTGGTGCAAAGGATGAAATTGCAATTGGTCATGTCCCTTTTTATAAAATTCTCGATAGAGATATAGCAAAAGGAAAACCAGGAAATCTCGGTAGGCTTGAAAATTTGTGGGATTATTTTTACAACAATCCCGGAAAATTGAAATTTAACAACTCAAATTTAAATAGTATTACTGATAATGCCAAAAGAGCAAAATTAGGAGCAATTTTCTCTGAGTATAATGTTTCTCCTAACATTGAATCCTTTAAACAAGATTTGATTGGATATGTGGACAATACTTACTTTAATGGCGATTGGAAACCAGCTATTACTTGGCAATTAGGAAACAACAATGCCAATGATACGTTTGAGATTATAGTTTTTAACAAAGATTTTTCTCAAAAAGTCATTGAAAAGTCTGTAAATGGAGAGTGGACACCTGATAGTACGGGTACAAAGGGAGAATGGACACCTGAGTTAGATATCAAATATGGGATGTGGACTTGGAGAGAACTTTATAAAAATCCGGGTGATTATCATCTTGTGATTACAGGTAGCGATACTGATGAATTTACAACAGGTTCTTATTGGAGTGCGGCTAAATCTTTTACAATTGAACCTGATGACCAAGATAATGATACCGATGGTATTCTCGACGCTATTGAACAACTAGCAGGAGACAGAAATAAAGACGGTACTCCTGACAGCCAACAAGCAAACGTAGCTTCTTTCCCTCAATTAAATGGTAGTAGCAATAATCCTAATGATTTTATTACCCTTGCTTCTCCCAATAACACCACTCTTTCCAACGTATCTGTAACCGATACTCTTCCTCCTAACGCTCCTCAAGATACTAACTTTCCCCTTGGGATTCTCAACTTTAACCTTGAAAATATTACGATTGGTAGTGCAAATCAAGTCAGTTTATTACTCCCTGAAGGAGTCACCGCTAATACCTATTGGAAATACGATAGGAATCAAGGTTGGTACGAATTTCTCTATGATGGTACGACTGGAGCAGAATTTCAGGATAAGGATGGGGATGGTGAAAATGAGTTGGTAATTCTCCATCTTTCTGATGGTCAAAGCGGAGATACTGACGCTACTGCTGATTCTATTATCACTCACATGGGTATACCAGGACTTACTCAAAATCCTCCTGTTAACTCAGAAAAAATTAAGGCTCCTTTTAGTGGAGGTCCTTCAGCAATAAAAACAACCAACAGTTATAGTGGTTTAGTAGAAATTGATATTACTGGTACTGGGCAAGCAGCAGGAGCGTCATTCAGTGACAGTTTTTATCGTTTCAGCGACAGCACTGGTAGCGAAATTACTCCCGTACTAGCAAACGAGTTTGGACTTTATATTAACGGAGAGCCTGCTGAAGTTTTATTTCCTCAATCTCAATCACTACCAACTTATAGCTCAGACCATTCCTATACTTTTATGATTGATGCTCCAGGTGGAGCGCTAACATTTGGAGTAGGAGATACCTACACTATAGACAATACTGGTTTTTACGACATTACTATAGAAACTATTTAAATGCACTCCATCATGTGTTACAATTGTAGTCATGTAGTATTAAGTCTTCGCTATAGTTCTGGTTCTGTATACCAGACTGGTGCGTCGAGCAATGCTTCGAGCGTATTCCGCGAATACTTGAAACTATCATAGTTTGATTAGCTCAGTGTTAGAGCGGTAGACTCATAATCTATTGGTAATGGGTTAGATTCCCATATCAAACACCCGAAAGTTAGCTCATTGTTAGAGCGGTAGACTCAGGATCTATTGGTAATGGGTTAGATTCCCATACTTTCAACCAAACCTTTGCAGGATAGAGCAGTCTGGATAGCTCGTTGGACTCCCAATCCAAATGTCGGTGGTTCAAATCCACCTCTTGCTCCCAAAACACCCTAATAGCGCTCAATCGCTCCTTGCTGGAAACAGGGTTCCCGATGGTTGATTTATCGACACAGGGGAGCGCAATCTCAACTCAAAATCAATCTCAACAAAGATGGAAGATTCTGTTTTTGTTGGTAACTCTGCAATGTAGGTGGAATCTTTCACTCGTTACCTTGTAATGTGCGTTGTTACAGTGAAGGGTTCCCATAAGAATTTTTTTCTGATAAAAAAATTCTTATGGGTGCCCGTGAAGGAGCCTGAACAATTGTTTTTCTCTCTGACTCGAGTATGTCCTTTATTTTCTGAATTCGGTTTTTCGACAGAAATTCTGAATTGTTAAAATAAACGCCATATTTAAGGGCTGTGAGATGATTTTAGATTATTCTAAGATTTAGATAGCGGTTCTTTTAATCCAGTTTTTGAGAAGCTTTTGTCCGCAATTTAACTGTATTTTTACCTGCATTTGCGGAGTTTTTAATTTGAATTTTTTTTTGACAGCCTCGTGACGCGGAGGTTTTCGCAGAGTTTCGCTGAGAATATTTGTTAATACTGAGATTTGAGGGAAATACATTCAAAGCCTCTCCCTATCATATGGGGAGAGGTTTGGAGAGGGGTTATAACTGTATTTACATATTCCCCAATTCTAGAATACAAAATTTAACCATGAAAACTATCAATACAAGTCATCAAATCGGCGGTTTATACTTTGAAGATCCAAAGGGTGAAAGGTTAGAATTTCCCCTCAAGCATACCGCTGTTAAAGCTAAAATCAATGGAAATTTATCGCGAGTAGAAGTTAGTCAAAGCTTTGAAAATCCTTTTGATAAACCTTTAGAAGCTGTATATGTTTTTCCGCTGCCGGATGAAGCCGCAGTGGATGAAATGGAAATCAAAATTGGTTCGAGTATCATTAAAGGAAATATCAAAAAACGTGAAGAAGCCGTTGCAATTTACGAACAAGCGAAAAAACAAGGGCGTACCGTAGGATTATTAGAACAAGAGCGGGATAATATTTTCACGCAATCCTTAGCTAATATCAAACCGGGAGAAAAAATAGATGTCACTATCCGTTATAGCGACAGCTTAAAGTTTGCGGGGGGAGATTACGAATTCCTGTTTCCCATGGTGGTAGGGCCAAGATATATTCCCGGTACAATTATTGATAGTAATGGAGATACGGATAAAGTTCCCGACGCATCGCGCATTACACCACCGATAATTCCTCAAGGAATGCGTTCTGGACATGATATAAGTCTTGTATTAGAAATTGATGCCGGAGTACCTGTAAGTAAGGTTAATTCTCCATCTCATCAGGTGGAAATTGAGGAAAAACAAGGAAATCAAATTATTCGAGTCGAGTTAGCTAAAGAAGATAGTATTCCCAACAAAGATTTTATTCTTCGCTATCAAGTAGCCACTCAAAAAACTCAATCTACTGTTATTACTCAAAGAGATACTCGCGGCGGACATTTTGCTGTTTATCTAATTCCAGCTTTGGAATATCAAAGTGATGAAATTATCCCCAAAGATGTAGTCTTTTTGGTGGATACTTCCGGTTCCCAATCGGGTAAACCTTTGCAGCAATGTCAGGAATTGATGCGGCGATTTATTAATGGTTTAAACCCCAACGATACTTTTTCTATCCTTGATTTTTCTAATCAAGTCAGAAAGCTATCAAAAACACCTTTAGCGAATACTCCCGAAAACCGTTCTCAAGCACTAAATTATATTAATAATCTTAAAGCTAGAGGTTGTACGGAAATGCTAGAAGGAATTAGGGCTGCAATTAATTTTCCGGCACCAAAAGGACGTTTAAGAACTGTTGTTTTATTGAGTGATGGATATATCGGTAATGAAAATGAAATTTTTTCAGAAGTTCAGCAGCATTTACAATTAGGAAATCGCCTATTTAGTTTTGGTGCAGGTAGCTCGGTAAATCGTTTTCTACTTAATAGAATTGCCGAAGTTGGTAGAGGAATATCAACTATTATCCGTCATGACGAACCCACTAAAGAAGTTGTCGAAAAGTTCTTTCAACAAATTAATAATCCCGTTCTTTCTAACATTGAAATTACTTGGAATGGGGAAGGAGAAAAACCTGTAATTTATCCTGCTGCACCTCCCGATTTATTCGCAGAGCAACCCTTAGTTTTATTTGGACGCAAGCAAGATAATATCGCCGGTAAATTAAGCATCTTAGGTGTTGCTGCTGGCGGTGAAGACTATGAAAAGATATTTCACCTCAATTTTGATGAAGCAACGGAAAACCCTGCTGTAGCCCAATTATGGGGACGCGATCGCATTAAAGATTTGATGAGTCAAATGTTTGGTTATGAAACAAAAATTGGCGTAGAAGAAGTAACTGAAACTGCATTAACATATCAATTGCTTTCTCAATATACCGCTTTTATCGCTGTCAGCGACGACGAAAGGGTAAATCCTCAAGAAGGTTCTATATCCATGCAAGTACCGGTGCAAATCCCTGAAGCTACGGATTTTATGGAAATGAGCAGCGCACTACCTGCCGCTGGTGGAATGGCAGAAATGGCACGTTCGATATCACCAGGGGGACAATCAATAGTACGTAAGTCTTCAAAGTTGGCAGCAAGGGAATCGCAATCTTTTGAAAGAGAGCGGGGTATTTCAAGAACACTATCCAGTCACTATTTAGAAGTAGTGAAAGTTACAGGTTTAGATGAAATAGTAATTAGCGATTTGCAGCAATATTTACAACATTTCAACTTAACTGAAACTTTGAAAGGAGAGATAGTTTTTGAATTTAGTATTAAAAGAAATCGGGTGATTCGTGTAGTATTAAACGAGCAAAATTCTACAATTACCCAAACAGCTTTAATCAGTAGATTAATCGAGTTCCTCAGAGCTTGGAAACCACTTCAAAAAACTGCCGTTCAAGTTGTTTTAACTTTACGGTGTCGTTAATTTTTTCAAGCCATACCAATGATGTATAAGTTTGCACCTTATGCATCATTTATCGTATTCTGAAAATTACGCTATTTAAAACGTTGTTGATGATAAAAAGGCAAATTAAATATGAACAAGTTGGGAATATTTTCGGTTATCCAGATCCTCTGTATTTTATTTAACACTACTGCTTGTACTACTACGGAACAGACCATTCAAAATAACATCGTTCCGGCTGATGAAGTTAAGCGCACAGCAGGATTTCCATCAGAAAACAAGGAAATTAAAGAGGTTAAAAACTTAGGAGTTGTAGCGCTAGGAACAGAATTTCCTGGTCTTGAGGGGAGGAATTTACGGGTAAGAAGAATCACAATTGCTCCTGGAGGAGTAGTTGGCTTTCATGAACATCAAAAGAGACCAGGTTTTGCTTACATCTTAGAGGGAGAAATCGTAGAACATCGAGATAGTGGAAAGACTATCATCAAGCATAGTCGAGATAGCATCTCTTTTGAGAAAACAGGAGTTAATCACTGGTGGGAAAATAAAGGCACCACTGATGTTGTCGCTCTGGTAGCTGATATTGTCCCAGAAAATTAGTATGTTGCTTCTTCGGTGTCTAGGTAGCCTTGGTAACATGAGTATCATGTGATGGTGACTATATTACCGTACACTCCCTACAATTAACTAAAACAAAATATCAGCATTATTGTAACCTTATGAGTTAGTTTTTTTTGCGTATAAACACTGATAGAATATGTCTTGAATTCTCGCGATCGCATAATTTTATAGGCGTTGCTGAATCGTGATATGAAATTATGATTTCACATTGCAGGAGACGTAACACTGTTACGTCTCTACAGAAGTTTCATGTTTTTGACAAAATGTATATAAATGCAATTCATAGTAAAATTGCAGCAACGCCATTTTATAAGCTTGCTCGTGACTGGTGTTAACTCCAGCAATTAAACGATTTAATCCTTGTTTTATCGTCAAATACTCCCATGACACCAATAGTGGATCGAAAAATCCAATAAATATACCAAATCCTAATCTAAAAATTTTATTTCCTGTAGGGATTTCAACTTCTTCTAGAGTCCTAATTTTTATTTTTTCCACGACTAAATCTCCGAAGTGAATAGGAAATAGTAAATGGGAAAGTAGGCTATGGTTTTAGTTAGTATTTAATAAATTATTCCAGTAGGTTGTTGGTAGGTTTAGATATTCCATCTAACACACCAACAACCAACTACTAACAATGAACAATGAACAACTACAGCTACAAATTAAAAACTAATTAATTCCCCTTGAACCTTGATAAATTCGATTCATTTGTTCCCTAGATAAGCGCGTCATAGGGAAACCTAAATCTCCATAAGTGATTTTCTCTGCTGCTTCAACCACTTCTTCAGCTTCAAACTCATTTATCTGACTTTGAGGTGAAATATAAGCATGACTTACCGGATCGTATGCTAAAACTTCTCCCGTTTCAATTTGATAAATCCAAGCGTAAATGTTAATTTGCTTTTGATAAAGTTTGGAATGAATTACCGGATAAGTGCGTAAATTATCTATTTGCGTCAAGACATTTTCAGCAACCATAATTTCTAGTAAATCTTCCCCTTCGTAGTCGTTGTAATGGTCTAAAACCAAACGTCGGGTTGCTTCGGCATACTTAAGCCAATCAAACACCAAAGGCATATCGGACTGTAATTTATTTAACTTCATCAGTCCTTTCATTGCTCCGCAATGGGAATGGCCACAAATAATAATTTGGTTAATATCTAAAGCTTGTACGGCATATTCAATAGTTGCTCCTTCCCCGCCATTTGTAGCTCCATAGGGAGGAATAATATTGCCAGCATTGCGAATTACAAACAGTTCTCCAACTCCAGCTTGGGTAATTAAATTGGGGTCCACGCGAGAATCAGAACAAGTAATAAATAATACTCTCGGTTTTTGACCGTGAGATAATTGTTCAAATAATTCTCGATGGGTGCTGTAATAATTAGCTTTAAATTCACGCAAACCTTTTACTAGTTTTTTCATATTTCTCCTGCAAAGGGTATAAGTTATCAGGGCGGGAGTTAGGAGTTATGAGTTATTTAACCTTTGACCTTTGACCTTGAACCTATAATGTTAGCTTCTCATATTTTGGGAGTAGTTAATATATCTGTTTAAAATAAATGCGGCAAAGGAATTTACCATTATTTTCCTATGTTTTAGGCAATACTCCAAAATCTAAAATTCAAAATCTAAAATGCGATTAGATGCACT
This sequence comes from Cyanobacteria bacterium J06635_10, assembly GCA_039820385.1. Classification (GTDB taxonomy): domain Bacteria; phylum Cyanobacteriota; class Cyanobacteriia; order Cyanobacteriales; family Nostocaceae; genus Rivularia. Next base: position 1,487 of record JBCBQE010000209.1, on the reverse strand, counting down.
CTGACGGGTACCCATGACTTATTTTTGTATAAATTAGTTTATAGAGACACTATATGTAGCATCTCCATAATTTCGGGTGATTGGGATCAATATTAAATTCAAGCAGCAAACTGTAAAAAATTCATATCCACATCTACAAAGGGACGAATCATCTTTTTAACATTGACAACTGGCTGACAGTCAGTCATTTGCGAAAATTCTTCCCCGACTGCTAAATCTATACCAAAGTGTTCCTGAAATAATATTTGAGTTTTTGCACAAGCCCCATATAAATGATCTCTATCTACTTTCCCACGCTTACCGAAATAAGGAAAATGGTGAATAAATCTACCAAATAAAAATTCGCAGTCTTCTGCATATTTAATAGTATCAAGAATATGATGATGCCAAACTCTATCTATTTCCTGAGTTGGAACTAATTGAAGATTAGGATAGAGATAAATTAAATATAGAAACATTGAATAATTTGAAATCGCTTGATTCGTCTCCTCAAGAGTCCATGTTTTACCTTCATCGGAGTACATTAACTGATAAGCAATAGCTCTTAAATCTAATTGTTTGAGTTTATTTGTAAATACTTGACATTCCTGAGATAAACCTGGATGAGTTGATAACATAATTGCAATGACTACAAATTAATAAAGATATAAAAGATGCAATTTCATCAACTAAGTAGGTAGAAACTTTCTAAACAGAATTATGTAAAGAAAGTAAAATCTGTTGCCCCTTCGGTTTTACACTGGCGACTCCCCTGTTATAATGATAGATTAACTACCCATATAGTTATATTTGATTTGCTTCTACACTTAATATTCATATGTAAATCAGATATTACGGATTTCACCAACTAAAGTGTCACACTCACAATCTGGTGGTTTTGTCACTTTTGCTATTGACAATATGTCGCAGTATACTATCCTAAATAACGGATTGTCATGCAATTTTTTGTATATTATGTAATCTATATATTTTTTGGTGCATAAAAAATCGAAGAAACCGATTTCGATCGCGAATAGAAGCAGAATATTATTTTCAGCTTGGATTCCATATTCTAAAGTGTCACAGTATAAATTTGGCAAATTTGGCGATTAATGGAGTTTTTCGGGCATATTATCGCAAAGCCTAACCCACCGCTATTATGTATAGAGCACTATTATAGAAATCAGGTATGCGCTTATCTCAGATTGCACTGCTATTGTTACAAGGTGCTTTGCGAAAACGGAAATATTCTCAAATAGCCTCGGAATCTGGTGAGACTTCCAAATATTTCAAAAACTATCTCGGTAAGAAACTAAGTAATCTTCTTTCTCGGATAATGGGAGAAAAAATTACTCAGTCCAATTTAAAAGTAATTTTGCACGATTTGCTTCACAAACACGGTGAAGAGAAAAATCAGTTCGACAAGCATGTACCCACCTCCGATGCCCAAGAAATATATTTTGAGCAAACAGAGCAAAACCAAGACATTAGTAGCACGCTACAAACAA
>JBCBQE010000208.1:0-8925 GCA_039820385.1 Cyanobacteria bacterium J06635_10 | reverse complement strand
TTTCCTGGATGTCTAACACCAGGAAATACTGAGGGTTCTTTTATTTTTAGTAAACGTGTTTTGATTTCCTTACTCTTGCTTATATGATGCAAAAAAGGCTTATATTTACGTCCTGGTTGAAGTTGATAACGATAAGCATCAACCCCATTAACTATTCCTAAACGCTCTTGAAATTCATAAAATCCGCAAACAGTTGTTAAACAGTGGTTTATAGTTTTCTCGCAGCGTTTAGATATTTGTGGCTCAATAGATAAAACGTTTTTGTTGGGATTTCTCAACCAATGGATAAAGTTTGACAACTGTTCTAGATTTATTTCGCGCCAATCTAACCTTGAATCTCTTAAAAATTCCCAAAACAGTTTGAGATTATAAGCATATTTCTGAATCGTGTTCGGAGAGCGCCCCAGGCTATCTAAGTAATGTAAGTATTTTTGAATTGGTTCAACAGGTAAATACTTGTCATCTAGTACCATCCAAATTGGGCGCTGGGAATCTGGGAGAACTCCCTTTTGCACTTTCATTGCTACTACTTCCCATAACGCTATTTACATTATAGATTATAAAGACAAAATTGCATGAAATTAAATACAACGTTGTACAAACCATTAAAATGAAGCACGTTGTTGTCGTTGTTGTTGTTTACAATGTTAATGAAGATAACCCTGATTATAAACGCAGGGGTTCTCACGTCCCGCGATACCTTGATAGAAAAACAATGTAGAGATTTTCGATATCATCCTACAGATGAAATTAAGATTAAATTAAAGAAGACATAATCAAATTAAGAGCATCTACGAAAAGCACCCCATGAATATCCTCCCCAACTACATCAACGGTGAATGGCAGAAATCCACCGCTACCGAACACCTGGAAGTTATTAACCCAGCCACAGCAGAAGTACTCGCGAAAGTACCTTTATCCCCAGCATTAGAAGTCAACCAAGCAGTCGAAGCAGCAGCAAAAGCTTTCGTTACTTGGCGACGCACTCCCCCGACACAACGAGTGCAATATTTATTTTTACTTAAATACTTATTAGAAGAAAATTTAGAAGATATTGCTCGTACTATTACTCTTGAATGCGGAAAAACCTTAGCTGAATCTAGGGGAGAAATGCGGCGTGCAATCGAAAATGTCGAAATCGCTTGCGGTATCCCGATGATGATGCAGGGAAGTAACCTCGAAGATATTGCCCGGGGAATCGATGAAATGATGATTCGTCAACCCTTGGGAGTGTGTGCGGCGATATGTCCTTTCAATTTTCCGGGGATGATTCCTTTTTGGTTTTTACCATATGCTTTAGCTTGCGGTAATACCTATATTATTAAACCTTCGGAAAAAGTACCTTTGACAATGCAGAAAATCTTTAACTTGTTGTCAGATAGTGGTTTTCCCAAGGGTGTAGTGAATTTAATCAATGGCAGTAAAGCAACAGTAAACGCAATATTAGAACATCCACAAATTAAAGCCATTAGCTTTGTCGGTTCCACACCCGTAGCGAAATATATTTATAGTTGGGGTGCGGCAAATGGTAAACGGGTACAATGCCAAGGTGGTGCGAAAAATCCGATTATCGTTTTACCAGATGCGGATATGGAAATGACAACCCGCATCGCCGCCGATAGTGCTTTTGGTTGTGCTGGACAAAGATGTTTAGCTGCTTCCGTGGCGGTGACTGTAGGAGAAGCGAAAAGAGAATTTACCGAAGCGATCGCCTCAGCTGCAATTAAGCGAGTTGTGGGTAATGGTTTAGATCAAGGTGTGTCCATGGGAACTGTAATTAATTCCCAAAGTAAAGTACGGATTGAGGGGTTAATTGAAAAAGGTGTAGAATCGGGAGCGAATTTATTAGTTGACGGCAGAAATCCGAATATATCAGGTTATGAAAATGGTTGTTTTATCCGTCCAACTATTCTCGAAGATGTAAACCCTTTGAGTGAAATTGCGAATACAGAAATATTTGGTCCGGTGTTGAGTTTAATTCATGTAAATAATATAGATGAAGCGATTTCCCTAGTAAATAAAAGTCAATTTGGAAATATGGCTTGTTTATTTACGACATCAGGAGCAGCAGCGCGTAAGTTTCGCTATGAAGCCGAAGCGGGAAATATAGGCATAAATATCGGTGTCGCCGCACCAATGGCATTCTTTCCCTTCAGCGGTTGGAAGCAAAGTTTTTTCGGCGATTTACACGGACAAGGAAATCATGCAGTTGAATTTTTTACTCAAACTAAAGTAGTTGTGGAACGATGGAAGGATGAATGGTCGAGAAAGTTTTAATTTTAATAAGGGGGTAAGAGATTAAAGTTTAGATATAAATTGGCTTATCCTCTTTCTTTTATCACTCCCGGAAAATAAAAATATGACAGGAGCAACTGAAATCGCTTGAATTAATCAATGTTAAAGAAAATAGGATCTAACAATATTTAAAATTGAAACCCAAAAAGTTAAAAGTAAAGCTCACAAACCCTTACAGAGCCTGGTTTAACCTAAATTTACCGGTACCCATAACAAGTATAGCCTTAATTGAGTGAGAAACCTGGCGATCGTTTTCCAAAGTCTACTTGCTTTGCTATTAGCCTTTGATTTCCAGATGGAGTGATATCAAATCCGGTTACTTTGGTATTAAAAAAATAATCAAAAAAACTCTGCGTCGCTCTCTCTTGAAAAGTTGCTCATGGGGGAAACCACGCCACCCTTCGGGTTCAGCAGTCGCTCATGGGGGAGACCCCCAAGACCGCGCTGCTTCACTTGCTTCAACCGAGGGAACCTCGGCAACGCAGTGGCTCCCCAAGACCGCACTTTATGTCCTAACGGACACGCTCCGCGAACGCTGCGTGTACCTCTGCGCCACTCTGCGTTCAAAAATAAATAATCCCGATGCCAACGGATTAGATAGGAGCGATCGTTGATAACTTAAAATAAAAGATTTTCAGTAAAAATTAATATTACAATCAGTTACCTATCATCTGCCAGCGATTATTTTGAATAAAGTGAAATAGTCATCTCAAGGGTAAGAAAGAAGAACATGATAGGCAGATTACAATTAAGTTTGGGTTTATTATTACTAACATTTACAACAGCTTGTGGAAATACAGAATCAAATTCCTCAGAACAAAGCAATGAACCAGCCCAAGTGATTACCTTAACTCAAACTGGCTGTCAATTTCTGGAAACGGAAAGTAAAGATTACGAATACCAGACTACAAAAGCTGAAGACTGCAATCAAATAAATAGTAAAACTTTAGCAGAAAGAAAAAAGGGCTTTAAACCTTTACAACTAAAACCAGGAAAATATACTTTTAGAGTTACTAACAGTGATGTTCCCTACGAATTAGGCTTCTATTTGCGTGGAGAAGGAGCCAGTCAGGTAACATTACCCAAAGTTAGTGGAGGTGGTTTAAACAAGGGTAATACCCAAGATTATCAAATTACTCTCAAACCTGGTAAATACGTTTTTAGTTGTCCACTTAATCCTACACCCGATTATCCCATCGTCGTACAGTAATTAACCTTTTTACAATTTTACCGACCGATGGCACCGAAACGGGGTAAAATCCGTCACTGTTAGTGAATGACTAACAAATGGTAATTACTTTACAGGTAGTGTAGGAGTTGAAAGTGAAAAGAGCTTTTATCGGTAAAACATTAATTGCGTCTCTAGGTTTGCTAGCTTTATTCGCACCAAAACCTGCTGATGCTCAAATAATACCGGTACCAAAACCACAACCTTGGATATCAGTCGGTGGTATAGATGGGGATGTTACCTATGCTGTAGGTGCAAAATTCGCAGGTTACGGTGCAGAATTAGGAGTGGGAGAAGATGGTGCTGTTGGTGTAGATTTACTACAATTTCTCCCTTTACCAGTGGTTTCTCCTTATGTAGGTTTGGGATACTATACCGAAGACCAAGGTGTTGCTTTTTCCGGTGGCGTACAAGTTAGTCCTAGCAAAAGCTTTTTTATTGGTGCTGGTTATAATTCTGTTCGCGGTTTTAACGGACAATTGGGAATTAAGTTCTAATTTTTTACGAAAATACATTTAATTTCGACATCGTTGACTTTTGGGTTAGCGATGTCGATTTTTTGAATCGGTGGGAATACTCATTCATATCAAGAGCGATAACCCCACAATCAAATCACCCGGTAAAGTAGAATTAATTAACTATAAGGTAAATTGTCCTCAAGGTTATTCTCTGATTGAATAAGGAGATTTCTGAATGGCGAAAAGAAAAATTTTAGAATCAGGTAGAGATTATACTTTTCGTTCTTATTTTGAGTTATCTTATGACCCAGATGAAATTTTAGCTGAATTTGACTATACCCTGATTAGAGAAGAGTTATCTTTACCCCAAATTTCACAACAAATAGAGGGTATAGCGGATCTGAAAACCAAAATCAAGCGAATTTTACGCTTTACCAGTTTGAATAATGAAACTACTCGCAGGGAAGTTTTAGTATCACCACTTTTATTGGAACTTGTTCTGTATTGTGAATGTCAAGTCAGAATCGAATATCCGCTGAAAGTAAGTAACATATTGAAGGGAAATTTAGATTATTTTTTACAACTCAAAAATCAATTTTTAGTCATCGAAGCCAAAAATGATGATTTAACCAGAGGTTTTACTCAATTAGCGGTAGAATTAATCGCTTTATCCCAAGTGGAAGACCAAGATATCTATTACGGAGCTGTTACTATCGGTGATGTTTGGAAATTTGGTAAATTAGATCGAGTTCAACACATAGTAACTCAAGATATTAATTTATTTAAGGTTCCTGATGATTTGGATGATTTAGCGAGGGTGATTGTCGGTATTTTGAGAGGTGTGGAAGTTTAGAATCAATTTTGTCTGTTTGCATTATTGGAACATTAACTTGGAGAATCAGGAGTCTATCTGATGCCGAAAAGAAAAATTTTGGAAGAAGGTAGAGATTATACTTTTCGTTCTTATTTTGAGTTAGCTTACGAACCAGATGAAATTTTAGCTGAATTTGATTATACGCTGATTATTCAAGAATTGATTTTACCTAAAACGAGTCAAGAGTTAAAAAGAACAGCAGAATTAAAGCAAAGAATTAAAGAAATTTTACCTTTTGTAAGTTTAAGTAATGAAACTGCGAGAAGAGAAACTTTAGTGTCTCCTTTGCTGTTGGAAGTGATTCGCTATTGTGAATGTAAAATGCGAATTGAATATCCGTTGAAGGTAAGTAATATATTAAAAGGGAATTTAGATTATTTATTAAGACTCAAAAATCAATTTTTAGTTATTGAAGCCAAAAATGATGATTTAACTAGGGGTTTTACTCAATTAGCGGTGGAATTAATTGCTTTATCGCAAGTGGAAGAACAAGATATTTATTATGGTGCGGTGACGATTGGTGATGTGTGGCGGTTTGGTAAATTAGATCGAGTTGAGCAGATTGTCGCTCAAGATATTAATTTGTTTAAAATTCCTGATGATTTAGATGATTTAACAAGGGTGATTGTAGGTATTTTACAAGGTGTGGAAGTTGAACACGATCATTTTTAAAAGATTTTTTATTAAACTCTAAATGTCTCCCTTAACATGCACAAGGATTCACATTTCAAATATTTCAGTTTTGCGTTCACGAAGTGCATGGCCATTACGGGCTTATTGCCAAATGCATGTGTGAGAGGCTTATCGTAACAGTTTCTCCCCGACTATGCCAATGAAATAACCGATTGCGTCGTTCCACTCCGTTTCACCCGCTGCGGAGGTATTATGAGTAATTTGGCGTATCATATTAATTGATAAAAATCGGACCTTCTATAACGCTTCCATCGGGCATAGTAGTATCCCAAAACAGAATACCCGTCATATATCTATCGATAAAGAAATCCGCACCAGTAAAGTCAGCACGAGCCAAGTTAGCACCATCCAGAACAGCATCTGTCAAATTAGCATTGCACAAAATAGCATCTCTCAAATTAGCTCCCTTCAACATGCAATTACTAAAGTTGGCATCAGTAAAGTTAGCTCCCCACAAACAAGCACCAGTCAAATCGGCATTAGTAAAGTTAGCTCCGTCGAGCCCCATACAATTAAAATCAAAACCGATCAAACAAGAATCGCTGAGATTGGTATCACACAAACTGCCTCCAACAAAATAACCCCCCATCATATTAATCCCTCTGAGATTGGCTCCTTCCAAAACGCACTTTTCGTCATAGAGACTAATCAAGGGAAAATTTCTTTCCCCCGCAGCATAGCGTTTGAGCAATTCTTCTCCAGTAATATTTTCTCCGGAACCAACCATTTCCATACTACATCTCCCACATCAACCAATATATACAAAGATGCTGGAATCAACAGCGATACCTTACAAATTCAAGTTAATAACACAACACCCGAAATTACTGGTGATACCAGTATTGATGAGAGTGCGATCGCTATTAGCCATGCGCAAAGCGATCGCTACACCACAACCGCAGCGATGACTTACATATGAGATTCCGGAGATTGTTCCACAACTGCGGAAGAAAAATCATTCATATTTCCATCAAAGAAGGCATTGCACAATCGTAATATGAAGTTATGATTTCACATTGCAAGAGACGTAACACTGTTACGTCTCTACACAGGTTTCATGTTTTTGACAAAATGTATATAAATTCAATTCATAGTTTAATTCAGCAACGCCTCAAAGATTATATATCACTATTGATAATAATTCGCATTAAGTTTATATAAATTTCAATTTGAAAAACCGTAGATAAAAGCCGTAATACAGACCACGAAAAAGTTCTTCAAAGCCGATGGACAATCAACTTTTGATATTCTTCTTCAGTATAAATATCAACAGTACTTTCAACTCGATCTAAAAATACTAACCCTTCAAAATGATCGTACTCATGCTGAAAAATACGAGCAACAAAATCTGTAAACTCTTGTTGTTGTAAATTACCATTTCTATCAGTATATTCAACTTTAATCTTTCGATATCTCGGAACTAATCCTCTAATTCCTGGAACACTCAAACAACCCTCCCAATCTTTAACGATTTCATCAGAAAAATCAATAATTCGGGGATTAATCATCGCCGTCGGTTCCATAAAAGGCGCATGAGGATATCTCAAATTAGGACGAGACGCAACAATAAAAATACGATAACCCACAGCAACTTGTGGTGCAGCAATACCAACACCGTTAGCATCAGCAACCGTTACCAGTAAATCATCAATCAATTGTTGAATATGTGGTGAACGAACATCTTCAACAAACTCCGCCTTTTGCCGCAGAATAGGGTTACCTAATTGAATGATAGAAAGCTTCTTAGACATAAAATCAATAGGTTAAAAATCAAAGGTCATTTTCTTGTCTCCCCCTCTCCCCCTCCCATATCTATTAACTATTACGTCTAGCAGCGGGTAAAGGTGCTGGCCTAACGGCTAATTCTACTGTTCTTCCATTACGTTCTACTTCTATAGTTAATGGCTTGCCGATTTCGCTTTTTTCGACTAATTTTTGTACATCTTCATTTTTACTAACGCGCTGCTTATTAATTCTGACAATTACATCTCCAGCTTTTAATCCACCTCGAGATGCTGGAGAGCCGCGCATTATACGCATCAATAAAACACCTCGATCTACTGAAATATTCGGATTTCCTAATTCGCTATTTAATCTTTCTTTTATATCCGGTGTTAGCGTCACCATCTGAATTCCTAAATAAGGATGGTCTACTCGACCTTTAGCAATTAATTGTTGAGAAATTCTTTTAACTGTATTTACAGGAATCGCAAATCCTAAACCTTGAGCACCTCGAATAATAGCGGTGTTCATACCTATCACTTGTCCGCTAGCATTTAATAAAGGCCCGCCAGAATTACCGGGATTAATTGCAGCGTCAGTTTGAATATAATCAACTCGTTTATCAGCAGCACCAATATCGCTGCTAGAACGACCCGTAGCGCTAATAATTCCCGAAGTTACCGTATAGTTTAAACCTAAAGGATTACCAATGGCAATTACCGCTTCTCCCGGCTGTAATACTTCAGAATTACCCAAGGAAACAGTAGGTAGATTATCTGCATCAATTTTAATCACGGCAACATCTGTTACCGGATCTTCACCTAGTACTTGACCGTCAAATTTACGACCATCTTTCAATTCAACAGTCACCCTATCCGCACCATCAACTACGTGAGCATTCGTTAATATCTCACCATTAGAGTTGATTATAAATCCAGAACCGTTACCTCTTTGTTGTCTTTCTCTGGGTTGTGTGGGAATTCTATTTCCAAAAAATCTCCGAAAAAATGGATCGCTAAATTCATCTGGGATACGGGAACTAACTGTCTTAGAAGTATCAATACGAACAACGGCAGGTCCTACTTCCTGTACTACAGAAACAACAAAGTTAGGATCTCTGGACTCTCTAAAGATTGCAGGAGGAGCAATTTTAGAAACATTCTTATTTGTATCTCGAACCTGGGCTTGAGCTTCTGGTGTTTTATTACCTATAACGTTGCCAACGTTAGAACAACCGCCAATCAAAGCCGTGCTAAAGCCAATAATAACAGTTAAGATCGAGTTTTTAACCCAAAATTCTTGGGTCTGACCTCTAGTATAAATATTACCCAACTGTGAAAAATGCTCTTTTTTATTCATGTGATTTTATTTCTCCGTGGGATTGTGTGAATGGTAGTATATTGCCTACTGGATGAATTATGAGAATAATTACAACGCACAACTTGGCTTTTGGTCTAGATTAACTGAATGCTATTTAAAGGCATTTGTTCAATATCTTCTCCAAATGACGATTACCTAACAATCGGTGGTTGACAATGTCTGACAAGATAAAAAAATTATGGTCTCAAGTACTCGAACGTTTACAATTAGAACTTTCGCGTCCCACCTTTGAAACTTGGATTAAAACTGCGATCGCCGAAGAGTTAGAAAATAAC
>JBCBQE010000207.1:0-8961 GCA_039820385.1 Cyanobacteria bacterium J06635_10 | reverse complement strand
AGGAGTTATAGATTACATTTATAATCCCAACTACTCCACATACTAATCCTAAAATTGGGATAAACCAAAGTATAGAAACTAATAAATGCCTAAACCTTATATCTAATCGAAACCAAACTCTGCGAAATTCAAGACGAACTTTACGACTGAGTTTAGAAAGTTCTAATAAAATACAGCGAAGTGTAAGATAAAATATGTTTCTATTAAGTAACTGTTTTGATTTTTTTCTGATATTCAATTTTCTGACCTCGGTAAATTTAACTAGTGCTTTAACTAATAAATATACAGAGATTAGCTTGAGATTAAAAGTATGACTTAAAACATTGATCTTGTCTTTTTAGGAAATGAAGTTAATTTTAATCACTTCATAAATTATATCGCTTGGAATAATTAAAATTTTGTACCATAAAAAACTATTCTTAAAATCATTAATATAAACAAAACCCAGCATTAAGGTGAGCTTTGTGAATCTAGTCGCACCCTCCGAGGATATCAAAATTTGCTCGCTCTACTTAAGCTATTACCAGAAAAAATATAAAATTAATCAAAATCACTTTAATTCCAAACACTTTTCACAATAAGAAAAAGATGAAAAACTAATTATCTCTTTACTTCTGAAGAATTCAAATTATTTTTCAATTGGAGACTTTTTCGTGAATCAGTCTACTGTCATAACTGAATCTAATATGCCATCTTTTCAAAATTTCCCCCTCTCTGCTATTTTCTTCCTACTCATCCCTAAAAGACAAAACCACCCTTACATAATCAAAACTTTTATAAAAACCAAAACTAATAAAACTTCTATATTCATATTCCTTTACAAACCCGTTACCGAACTTTACACAAAAAATTTTATTGACAAGATTCTCAATTAAGCAACGAGATTACAAGCTATTCGATAAAAATGCTATTATTGTATTCTTAGGGAAGCAGTTTGTTTAATTTTTAGTCAAAAGATTCATAAACCCTCTATCAAATAGCAATTAGCTTGATAATTGACGTTTTTTTCATACTACTTGGCATATTACAAAATCAAATGTCAATTAAGTAAAAATCAAATGACAATTAAGCAATGTAAATTTTATTGTGATTCAAAATACTAAAAATAGCCTACTTATATACTGGTATTGACAATAAATACTTTTTGTAGTTAGTTTTTTTGGTCGTTCTTTTTAGATCATCGTTGTCAGAGACAAAAAAATAAAATTGCATTTAAGCACAAATTTAACTATAACCAGAGAAGTCCCACACCTACCGCTTTTCGGAGGTGTCGGGACGCGTTGGGATGCGGGAAGCGGAGCTACACCGCATTTTCGCTCATGAATCCGGGGTTAAATTTCTTGCGTACCTCTCCCGCCGAATCTTTGATTCGAGGGAAAGATACAGCAAGAAATTTGACAACTATAGGTGAGGGTGTTACTATAAACCTAAGTTTGCAGTAACCAAGGTGGTGATAAACAAGTGTCTCGATGGGCAGTGAAAGTTCGGTTGTATCCGTCGGAGCAACAAAAGGTTGTATTAGCGCAGCATTTTGGATGTAGTAGGTGGTGGTGGAACTATGGATTAAATAAGTGCATAGAAACTTATAAAGCAACTGGAAAAGGCTTATCCCAATCGGGTTTAAACTCCTTGTTGCCAGCACTTAAAAAGGCTGATGAAACATCTTGGTTGAAAGACTGTTACTCTCAAGTGTTGCAGTCAATTAGTCTGAATTTATCCCGTGCGTATCAAAACTTTTTTGAAGGTAGAGCAAGATATCCTAGATTCAAATCAAAACACCATAGGCAGTCAATCCAGTATCCTCAAAAGGTAAAGCAGATTGATGATAACCTAAAGTTTCCAGGTAAAGTAGGTACAATAAAGGCAAAAATCCACCGTCCATTAGATGGAGTGATAAAAACTGTAACAGTTAGTAAAACACCATCTGGTAAATACTATGCGTCAGTATTGATGGAATATGGTGGTGATAAATCTCAACCATCTGCTGATGGCAAGGTAATTGGTATTGACCTTGGGGTAAAAGATTTTGCAATTACAAATGATGGCGAGAAAACTTCAAAATATCAAAACCCAAAACATTTATCTAAACATGAGAAAAATTTAGCAAGGAAGCAAAAGAAACTTGCAAAGAAAGTAAAAGGTAGTAATTCACGTAAAAATGCAGCTAAGTTAGTTGCAAGGGTATACGAACGTGTAAGCAATGCCCGTCAAGACTTTCTACATAAATTATCAAGGAGAATTGTTGATAATAATCAGGTTGTAGTAGTCGAAAACCTAAACGTCAAGGGTATGGTTCGTAATCATAAACTAGCGAAAGCAATTTCTGATACTGGATGGGGGACTTTCGTAAATTTTCTTAAGTACAAATTAGAGCAGATCGGTAAAGTACTTGTTGAAATAAACCGATGGTTTCCGTCATCCAAGCTTTGTTCTAATTGCCATTACCAAATATCTGAATTGCCTTTAGACGTTAGGACTTGGAAATGTCCTAACTGCGGTACTCAGCACGATAGGGATGGAAACGCTTCGATAAACATTAGAGCAGAAGGTATCAGAATTCTATACTCCTCTGGGACGGGGGAGTCTGCCGACGGAGGCAATGTAAGTCCAATTGGAGGACGCAAGTCCAAAATGCGGCGGTTGCCTGTGATATCGGAAGCCAACATTGAACCGCAAGGTCAATGTTGGTAGTTCACATCTAATATCGATGAGCGGTGAAAAAACAAGGTGAAAGCACAGGTATTTAGAGGCGTTAATAATTTATCCTACGAAGAAATCCCCGTACCTAGATTAGAATCCGATGAAGTGCTGGTACAGGTGCAAGTAGTAGGGTTGTGTCAATCCGATATTAAAAAGATTCGTTATCCCCTTTATGCACCACCGCGCATTTTCGGACATGAAACTGCGGGAATTATTACAGCAGTAGGGGATGAAGTGAAAAAATGGCAAGTAGGACAAAGAGTTGCAGTAATGCATCATATACCATGTATGCGTTGTGCTTACTGCATGAACGATAATTTCTCGATGTGCGAGACCTATAAGAATATTGTCACCACGGCAGGTTTTGCACCCAGCGGTGGAGGTTTTGCGGAATACGTGAAAGTTCCAGGACATATTGTTAAAAATGGTGGCTTAATTCCCATCCCCGACGATATAACTTTTGAAGAAGCAAGTTTTGTCGAACCCACAAACTGCTGTTTAAAAGCAGTGAAAAAAGCCGAAATTGCTCCTGGGAAGACAGTATTAATTACTGGTGCCGGGCCAATTGGGTTAATGTTTATTATGTTGGTAAAGTACTTTGGTGGCAAAGCTATATCTACCGATTTAATACCATCAAGGATTCAAAAAGCCTTAGATGTGGGAGCAGAAGCTGCTTTTGATGCCCGCGATGCCGATTTAGCAAGTAAAATTCAAGAACTAACCGATGGTTTGGGAGTTGATGTCACCTTATTAGCCGTACCCAGCGACAAAGCATTTTTTCAAGCCCTTGATTGCACTCGCAAAGGCGGTAAAATCTTGTTTTTCGCCGAATTTCCCGACGAATTAGAAATTCCCATCAATCCGAATATTTTGTATCGTCGCGAAATTGACTTAATGGGCAGTTACAGTTCATCTTATAGATTGCAAAGTCTAGCGGCTGATATCGTTTTTAATCGTCGTATTGACGTAAAAGCTTTAATTAGCAACAGCTATTCTTTAGAAAATTTATCCGCAGCAGTTGAACAAGCTGTAACTCCCTCAGAGGATACTTATAAGATTCTTATTTATCCTTAACCCAAGGCTTGGGGGATGGGGAAAGTTCGCAGTTTTGACACTCTCCCGGCTGGAAGCCGGAAGATTCTATCAGCCGCGGGCTAGGTTGGCTGATATATCTTCAAACAGCGAAAGCTGTCTAGCCGAGTTTCCAGGCACCCGCCGTTTGCTCAAACGGGCACCCTTAAAAGTTTTTTCTTCAAAAAAACTTTTAAGGGAACCCAAGAGCGGCGCATCTCCTTTTACCCCCTGTTGATTCAGAGGTGGACATTTCAAACAGTCTAAGCTGTTCGGGTTCCCGAAAGTCCTCCGGTACCACTTTTATTTTTACTTTGCAAGAAACAGGGAAAGAATGTATTTCAATCCCGCGTTTCTTAATGTTTCGTGCTGCATTTATGTCCGCGTCGGCGTAATGTCCGCAGTTCGTACAAATGAACTTTTCTTTACTTCTAGAGGCCTTATCTTTATGTCCACAACAAGAGCAAATTTGAGAAGTAAATCTAGGATTAACACGCTCAAAAACCTTTCCTTGCTTTGCAGCTAAGTACTCAATTTTCTTGGTTAAAGAATACCAAGATGCATCAGAAATGCTGCGATTCAAACCGCGCTTTATTGACTGACCGTTGGGAAGAAATCTACCTTTTTTGTTTTCGTCTTCCTTGGTAGTGCACCGCTTTTTCATAGCCGAAATGTGTAAATCTTCGACTATGATTGCGTCTGCTTTTTTAGTTATCTCGAGAGCTTGTTTCCATTGAAAAGCCTCGCGTTTATGAGTTATTTTTTGATGTAATCTACTAACTTTTACTCGCGCTTTTTTGCGATTATTAGAACGTTTCTTTTTACGCGATAGAGAACGTTGTCTAACCTTTAAAAGCTTACGAGTTCTCTTATTAGTAGAATGTTTTGGATTGCTGTACTGAGAACCATCAGAGCAGTGTACTAACCGAGTAATTCCCATATCTAATCCGACAACTGTTCTAACTTCGTTTGTAGAAATTATAGGATAGGTTGGTACAGCTTTATCTTCTATTTTTAAAGATACATACAATCCGTCAGCTTTTAATCTCACGGTTGCTGATTTAACCTTAAAACCTTTAGGTATAGAGCGAGAATTAAAATATCCTACCCAACCCAATTTAGGAAGATAGATAGCTTTATCAGTTACCTTGACACCAGTTGTAAAAGTAAATGATTTAAAATTACTTCTATTTTTAAACTTCGGATACTTACCACGTCCAGCAAAGAAATTATTGTACGCAACTTGTAACCGTTTAACATTTTGCTGCAATACAGTTGAATCTATTTCTTTGTACCAAGGACGAACCTGCTTTAATACCGGAAGATTAGTTATCTGTATTTCTTCAGCAGTTTTTAACTTAATCTCGCCAGTTTTCTTTTTAACCTTATAAATTTCTCCAGTATTAGAAGTAGCTGAATTAGACGATATTGGACAGGTCAAAGGGCAAGCAGCGCTTTTATTTCTTAAATCGCAATATTCACCTTGTACAAATCTTGCTTGATAGGTTGCTTCCCTATCAGCAAGGTTGTAATTGTCGGGTAAGGAGGCATATGTCGCCACATCCTCCTCCCCTAAGAACCGCTCGTGACAGTTACCCATCAAGCGGCTCAAGCTCCCTTGGCAGAATGTAGGTCTTGATGACAAGCTTTATGTATGAAAATTAAATTATCTTCATAATCATATCCGCCGTCTTTGACTTGTTTGATGTGATGTTGATGTAAATCTTCACCATTGAAGAGACCTTCGCCACAAACTGGGCATTTCCAGTTTTGGTTGCAAGCTACTTTATAGTCTCTTGAACCAAGCGCGAAACTTTTCTTACCAAAGTTTGTTTGACGTTCTTCCCAATACTTTTTTAATTCCGGATTATCAGGTGAATTTTCACCTTTAACCATTACGTGTCTAACTATAGTTATTTCCGCAATATTTACTAGGGTTAAAGTTTGGTTATCTCCCCTCCGGTTTTGGTGTTTTGCTTTAAATCTCCAATTGATATTGAAGTATTTTCTGGCAATCCACTTCTTTCCTTTATTAGGATGTCTTCTTTTCGCCCATAACCATAATGCTCTGAATATTTGGTGATTGATATAACTAAATACTCGTTTGCTGGCTCCCATTCGGTAATTGTTAGCCCATCCAGTTAAGATTGGATTCAGGTGATTTATCACATCAATCGCTGGGATATCTTTGTGCTTTTTGAGCCAATTCCGAATATCTTGCAGGAATTTAAGAACTTTATCCTTTTGGGGAAAACAGAAGCAGCTTTGATTAAATTTCCTGATTGTGAAACCTAGAAATGAGAATCCATCTTTCGTGTTTACTACTTGTGTCTTTTCCTTATTTAATTTTAGTCCTCTTTCCTGTAGCCATTTTTCAATTATGGGGATAACTTCAGTAAGGTCTTCCTCATTTTCTGCTGTGACTATAAAGTCATCTGCGTAGCGACAATACCCAAATTTTGGAAGTTTTTGTTTATTTGTTCTCTGCCTTTTGGCATTTGGAGAAGATTGATAAACTTTTACTTTCTTAAATTGGTCAAGTAAGTCGCTTAAACCGTGCAGAGCGATGTTAGCAAGTAATGGGCTAATTATTCCACCTTGCGGAGTTCCGGATTTAGTGGTATTAAAAACCTCATTTTCTACATATCCTGCTTTTAGCCATTGTTCAATCAACTTGATGCCAGGTACATTTCCTAGTGTCTTGAGGATGTGATTATGGCTAATATTGTCAAAAGCTCCTTTTATATCCGCATCTAGCACCCAGTTGTCCATTCCCTTTCTCAGTCTATTGTGACTGTAGGTGATAGCATCATGGATACTTCTGCCAGGTCTAAAACCGTAGCTGGTAGCTTCAAATTGTGCTTCCCAGCTTGGTTCAAGTGCGTTTTTGACAATGGATTGTAGTACCCTATCCTTAATAGTAGGTATTCCAAGTGGGCGCTTTTTCCCGTTTGACTTAGGTATATATACTCTTCTGGTCGGTTTTGCTTTCCAGGAGGCATCCTGTTGTATTTCCAGGAATAAACTAAGTCTTTGTGAATTAGTATTCACTTTACGACCGTCCACGCCTGCCGTGTTTTTGCCTTTATTGATTTGGCTTACTCTTTTAATCGCCAGTAGAAGATTATCTCTGCTTCTCAACATTAGTTTCATCAGGCTTCTAACCCGATTCCACTCCTTTTTCTGCGTTGCCCGGAATATTCGTTGTCTTAATTTCTTGACACGTCTTTTAATGAGCTTCCAATTAAATTCAGCCCATTTGTCGCGTTCCTTAGTTCCGATTTCCTCGCGGAATCTATCTTTCACTTTGGTTCAGTCCTTAATAACTACGATTTCCTTGGGGAACCTGTTGGAAGTCTGCTACCTTTCGGTATAGAGCAAATTTTGAACTCCTATTCTGGGCATTACCCCCGACTTTCGCTTTCTCCAACATCCTTTACCCTCTGAAGAGTTAGACCTCCCTTACGGTTGGTTTACTCAAGATGTTCGACCATTTCCTGAGACCTCATAGGGCTTACCGTGTTTCAACCGTTTGATATGCGGAACAGGTGGATTCTGCCTATACTCCGGTGGGATTATTGTCCCTCCGTGATTGACAATTACACTTCAATCACCACCCAACCTACCTTTTGGTCAAGGCGTATCAGCCTGATTTCGCCTTTTAAGAGATTACGAAGCTTATAGCAATTTACTTTCGTTAATCCTTTTCTGTTCCTTTCCCTTGCAATTCATACCGTTTTAGGCTCACAGTATGTATCACTTTCATGCCTTGCATTCCGAGCTATTTCATTACTTACTCTAGTCGTAGGCGGAGTCGAGGACTCTTTTATGTGGGAACTGGGAGGGGGATTCCCAGGAAGTGAGACTTCAATCAAGGACGGATGACTTTGCACGTCGCACGTAATTAGCTCTTAGCATATCAATCCAGCTAAGAACCTTTAAGGTCTGCTCCATATTTGGTTTTAGCTTGTACCGATATCCTAAAAGCATTTTTTATGATATTTATTGTAGATATTCTATAAATGTCTACATAATCATAACGCACAAATCAGTAAAAATGCAACAATATAGAAGAAAAAATCATACCGTTTCAATGATTAATTTTCATTTCGTATGGATACCAAAGCGCAGAAAGCGAATATTGGTAGGAGATGTAGAAAAAAGGCTAAGAGAAATTATCTGGGATACCTGTAAAGAGAAAGACTGGCAGATTATCGCATTGGAAATCATGCCAGACCATGTTCATTTATTCGTTAATGTTTTACCTGACATTGCGGCGCGTCAGGTTGCAGCACAAATTAAAGGTAGGAGTTCTAGATACTTAAGAAAAGAATTCCCACATCTATTAAAATTACCTAGTTTATGGACTCACTCCTATTTTGTTTCAACCGCTGGCAACGTCAGTAATGAAACTATTAAAAGATACATTGAAGAACAGCGTCATTATGATACAACTTGAGTTGACGGCACTTCTTCGTGCCCGCTCGTTCTACATCTCCCGCCTGAAGGCTGGGAGTTTTGAACCTCGACCAGTACTATAAATAATTAAATGACGATCGCAATTTTTATAGTTATCTTATTAGCTTTCTATCTTGCTTGGAACCTGGGAGCAAACGACGTTGCAAATGCAATGGGTACTTCGGTAGGTTCGGGGGCTATTACTTTAAAGGGAGCTTTGATAATTGCTGGAATATTGGAATTTTCTGGCGCTGTTTTATTCGGCAATGAGGTATCCCAAACTTTGGCAACCGACCTTAGCAATCCGGTATTATTCGCTGACCTACCCCAGGTTTTTGCAACGGGGATGTTTTCGGTATTGTTAGCAAGTGCTTTGTGGTTGCAAATTGCCACATCGCAAGGAAAACCTGTTTCATCTTCTCATGCAGTTGTTGGTGCGATCGCCGGTTTTTGTGTCACAGCGGCTGGATTTGGTGCAATTAAGTGGTCATCTATTGGAATGATAACTTTGGGATGGATTATTACACCAGTTATCAGCGCTGCGATCGCCGCTTTGTTTTACAGTCAAATAAAGCGTTGGATTTTAGATCAACCGCAGCAATTGCGACAGTTAAATGAGTGGATTCCCTGGTTGAGTGCTTTATTGTTGGGAGTATTTGGAATCATCGTTTTACCAAAAGCAACTCAACCCCTAGCAAATTTTTTAATTGAGGAAGTTGGTTTAAAAATACC
>JBCBQE010000206.1:0-9033 GCA_039820385.1 Cyanobacteria bacterium J06635_10 | reverse complement strand
GTTGAATCTGACAAAGATTTGAGCGAAGAAGACAAGAATAAGCAACTTGAAGAACTAAATAAGCAGCTTGAGGAAATCAAGAAGTAATTCGTAATTCTTAATTAGGGATTACATTATTCGCAAAGCCTCTCCGATAACCGCCTCGGAATTGATTCCGAGGCTAATAGCTCAAGTCTTATTTAGTTTGGATAATGAGGATAGACAAATACAATTTACTAGAAAATAAATTAAATTTTTAAAAATAAAACTAGACCATATAAGAGTGAAACCCGCTATGTTTTTAGTCCATTTAAATGGACTTATGCTATTAGCCTGGGGTTTACAACCCTAGGCGGATTAGTTAACCACTCAATCTATTTTCATTCCAAATGAAACAACAAAAACCAGTAGAAAACCTATCTCAAAATCTTCATATATCTCCTGCTGTGGCAGAAATGTTAGAGCAAGAAGCAAAACTAGTTACTAATACTAGAATTGTATTCCTAACTGCGATTATTGTAATTTTATTTTTATCTGCTCTGCAAAGTGAATTAAATTTCTTATTATTTCTTGATCCTGAACGTGTTAGTAGAATAAGCAACTACATTCCACAATATTTTCCACCAGATTTTACTTATTGGAAAGTTTATTTAGTAGATACACTCATCACCATCGCAATGGGAATTTGGGGAACATTATTAGCCGCGATCGCAGCAATTCCCCTGTCAATTTTGGCATCAAATAATGTTTTTCCTGTTTGGGTAGTCCAACCAACACGTCGTCTATTAGATGCCATGCGTGCTATCAACGAATTAGTATTTGCACTAATATTTATAGTAGCCGTTGGTTTGGGACCTTTTGCGGGTGTTCTAGCATTATTTCTCCACACTGCCGGAACTTTAGGTAAATTATTCTCCGAAGCCGTCGAAGCGATCGAATCTGGCCCAGTAGAAGGAATTCGTGCTACAGGTGCAAGTAAACTACAAGAAGTGATTTATGGAATAATTCCTCAAGTAATACCCTTGTGGACTTCTTTTACCTTGTATCGCTTTGAGTCCAATGTACGTTCCGCTTCCGTATTGGGAATTGTTGGTGCTGGGGGTATTGGTGTTTCTTTGTATCAAAGTTTTGGATCTTTTGAATATCAAAAAGTTTGTGCAATTCTGATTATTTTGATATTAGCTACTAGTATAATTGATTTCGCTTCTGCAAAAGTTAGGGCTTGGTTGGTTTAGATTTTCCTTAGAACCCCACCCCTAACCCCTCCCCGCAAGCAAGGAGGGGAAAATATAGCCGCTTCTCCGTTAGCGGAGAAAAGATAGCCCCCTCTCTGCAAGCGGAGAGGGGGTTGGGGGTGAAGGGTTCCCATAAGAATTTTTTTAGAAAAAAAAATTCTTATGGGTGCCCGTGAGGTTACTCCGAATATTCTTCCATAGAAGGACAAGAACAAATCAAATTGCGATCGCCAAAAGCAGCATCAATCCGCCCTACAGCAACCCAGAATTTATGTTCTTTTGTCCAAGGTGCCGGATAAGCAGCTTGTTCCCTACTATAAGGATGATTCCATTCACCAACAATTAAACTTTCGGCAGTATGTGGTGCACCCTTCAAAAGATTATCTTGAACATCCACCTTACCTGCTTCAATTTCAGCGACTTCTTTACGGATGGAAATCATCGCATCGCAGAATCGATCTAATTCCTCTTGAGATTCGCTTTCGGTTGGTTCTACCATTACCGTACCAGCTACGGGCCACGATACCGTAGGAGCATGGAAACCATAATCCATTAAGCGTTTAGCGATATCATCAATTTCGATATTCGCCGTTTTCTTCAGCGATCGCAAATCCAAGATGCATTCGTGAGCCACCAAGCCATTTTTACCGGTATACAACACGGGATAGTATCTTTCTAACCTTTTAGCCATGTAATTGGCATTTAGAATAGCCACCTCGGTTGCTTTAGTTAAACCATCTGCACCCATCATGGCGATATACATCCAGGAAATCACCAAAATACTAGCGCTGCCCCAAGGAGCTGCGGAAACGGAATGGGCATTGGGCATGGGGCATGGGGCATTGGAAATTGATTCTTCGGTATTTCCAATTACGGAATTTCCGGGTAAGAATGGTACTAAATGAGACGTTACGCCAATTGGTCCCATACCGGGACCGCCGCCACCGTGGGGAATGCAAAATGTTTTGTGTAGATTCAAATGACATACATCAGCACCAAAATCACCAGGACGACAAATACCAACTTGGGCGTTCATGTTAGCCCCATCCATGTAAACTTGTCCGCCATGGCTATGGACGATCGCACAAATTTCTTTGATTCCTTCTTCAAATACGCCGTGAGTGGAAGGATATGTCACCATCAAAGCAGCAAGATTATTTGCGTGTTTTTGCGCTTTTTCTTTCAAGTCATTGATATCAATATTACCTTCCGAGTCGCAAGCCACGCCAACAACTTTCATTCCACACATTACCGCACTTGCTGGGTTTGTACCGTGAGCAGAAGTCGGAATTAAACAAATATTGCGATGTTCTTCAGATCGGCTTTCGTGATATCTCCGAATCGATAGAAGCCCCGCATATTCACCTTGAGAACCGGCGTTTGGTTGTAAAGAAATTCCTGCAAAACCTGTTATTTCTCCCAACCATTTTTCCAGTTGTTCAAATAACTGTAAATAACCCCGCGCTTGTGACAAGGGAGCATATGGATGAATTTTTCCAAACTCCGCCCAAGTTACGGGTATCATTTCGGCAGTAGCATTGAGCTTCATGGTACAAGAACCCAAAGGAATCATCGATGTAGTTAAAGATAAATCCTTTGCTTCAAGTTTATGCAGATAGCGCAGTAATTCCGTTTCTGAATGATAACGGTTAAAAACTGGGTGAGTTAGGAAGTCGGATTTGCGAGGGAAGGGGAGATTGGAGGAGGGGAGAGGCAGAGACGGTACTTTGTCTCCAAGAGCGAAAATATTTAATAAATCTTCTACATCTGTTTCCGTGGTGGTTTCATCCAGGGAAATTCCCACAGAGCGATCGTCGAAAATGCGAAGATTTATTTTCTGAGCTTGACAACGCTGTAAAATCTCTTCTTGACTGCGCTTTCCTAAATGAACTCGCAGCGTATCAAAGAAATATTCATTTTCAATGCTGTAACCAAGGCTCTTGATTCCTTCAGCTAACTTCCCAGTTAAAGAATGAATGTTTTGTGCAATCTTCTTTATTCCTTCAGGTCCATGATAAACCGCATACATACTTGCCATCACCGCCAACAATACCTGTGCCGTACAAATATTGCTGGTTGCTTTTTCGCGGCGAATGTGCTGTTCGCGGGTTTGCAACGCCAAACGCAATGCAGGTTTTCCTTGAACATCTTTAGATAAACCAACAATCCGCCCTGGAACTTGGCGTTTATACTTCTCTTTGGTTGCAAAATACGCCGCATGAGGTCCCCCAAACCCCAACGGAATACCAAAGCGTTGAGTGCTACCTACAGCAATATCAGCGCCAAATTCCCCTGGTGGCGTTAACAAAGTTAAGCTCAAAGGATCGGCTGCTACCGTCACTAAAGCTCCCAATTCATGGACTTTAGCGATAAAATCGCGATAATCGTAAATCTCACCGTCAGTAGCAGGATATTGAACAATAGCCCCAAAAATCGGCTGAGAAAAATCAAAAGTTTGGTGGTTCCCAACAACAATTTTAATTCCCAAAGGCTCTGCCCGTGTCTGCAACACGGCGATTGTTTGGGGATGACATTCTTGGGAAACGAAGAAAGTATCTGCCGTCTTTTTGCAAACACCATAACTCATGCTCATTGCTTCCGCAGCTGCTGTCGCTTCATCAAGTAAGGAAGCATTGGCAATTTCCAAGCCCGTTAAATCGGTAATTAAAGTTTGGAAATTCAACAGCGCTTCAAGTCTTCCTTGAGCAATTTCTGGTTGATAAGGAGTATAAGCAGTATACCAACCAGGATTCTCCAAAATATTCCTTTGAATTACCCCTGGAGTAATACAGTCGTAATACCCCATACCGATAAACGAACGGAAAACTTGATTTTTCGACGCAATTTCTTTTAAGGTAGCTAATGCATCATATTCGGTTTGCGCTTCGGGTAAATTCAAACTACCATCAATGCGAATTGCTTGGGGAACAGCTCGCGAGATCAATTCATCGAGGCTATCAAAGCCCAAAACCTTCAGCATTTTTTCGACATCATCAGACGAAAGTCCAATATGTCTTTCTGCAAAAGAAGTCAAAGATTGATTAACCAAAGCTTGTATTTGCTCATCATTATTAGACGAATTACGAGGGGCGTAAATTACCACTAACTAATTACTCTCCACAGATTACTACTTCATATTTTGCAACAATAATGCAGATCGTGGTTAGTTGCTAGTGGTTAGGAGTTGGGAACTCGCGGAGTTAGGAGTTAGGAACTCGCGGAGTTAGTAGTTTGAATTTCTCCCCCTCTCCCCATCTCCCCATCTCCTCATCTCCCCATCTCCCCATCTCCCCATCTCCCCATCTCTTCTACTCCCCTTCCACCTGAGCGCGATACTCAGAAGCGCTCATGGCATCGTCAATATCACTGGGGTTTTCAACTTTTACTTTGATCAACCATCCCTTACCGTAAGGCTCATCAGCTAATTCTTCAGGAGAATCAACCATTTCACTATTGGATTCGGTGACGGTACCAGTTACGGCGGATTTCAAGTCTTCTACAGCCTTTACCGATTCAACCGTACCAAAGGTTTCTCCTTTAGTTACACTATCCCCAACTTCGGGTAATTCCAAAAATACGATATCTCCTAACTGATCGATCGCAAAAGCAGTAATTCCAATGGTGGCAGTTTCACCTTCAAGGCGTACGTATTCATGAGTATCTAAGTATTTCAAATCATCTGGATATTCAAAAGCCATATTCTTCTCCTGTCAATTATCAATTATCAATTATCAGTAATTAAGCTCAAAGGTCAAAGGTAGAGAGTTAGGTATTAGGATAAAGTAAAGTAGATAGGAGGGAAGACTAAATTATTAGTTAACTCCTAATTCATAACTCCGCGAGCTCCTAACTTATTCTTCTCTCCATCCTTATTTACCAACGCGACTTTTCGACCGATAAAATGGACGCTTTACTATTGTTGCGGGGTAGTTTTTGCTGCGAATTTCAACTTCTAATTGATTGCCGACTTTGGCTATTTCGGTGGGTAGGTATGCTAACGCGATGGGATAACCAAGGGTAGGTGATAAAGTCCCACTGGTAATTTCTCCTACTTTTTCGTTTTCAGATAATACTGAGTAGCCATGACGGGCAATATTACGTCCTTGCATTTGCAAACCTACCAGTTTGCGTTGAACCCCGTTAGCTTTCTGCTGTTGCAACACTTCACGTCCAATAAAATCACCCTTAGTATCTAAATGAACTAACCACCCCAAAGCAGCTTCTAAAGGAGTGGTGGTATCATCGATATCTTGTCCGTAAAGCGCCATGGCGGCTTCTAATCTCAAGGTATCTCTCGCACCCAATCCACAGGGAAGCACCCCTGCTTCAATTAAACTTTGCCACAGTTCGACTCCCACACTTGGTTCGAGCATTATCTCAAAACCATCCTCTCCGGTGTAACCAGTGCGAGCAAGAAAAGCAGGTTTACCAAGTACTGTTCCATCCAAATGACCAAATGCTTTAATAGGCGTTAAATCTTCTTCAACAAATTGTTGGAGAATTTCAGTCGCTTTTGGTCCTTGAACCGCTAATAAAACCTTTTCTGTGGATAAATCTTGGAATTCCACCTGTTGAGTATCAAGGTGTTCGAGCAACCATGCTTTATCTTTAGCTGTGGTTGCGGCGTTTACAATCATAAATCCTTTTTGTAAACCAGTACTATCTTCGCCTTGATAGTAAAAAATTATGTCATCAATTATGCCACCTTCAGGGTTTAACAAAACGCTGTATTGCGCTTGATGAGCAACAAGACGGCTCAAATCCGAAGGAACCAGACGCTGAAGTTGAGAAACTAAATTTTTACCCTGTAAAGTAAATTTACCCATATGGGAAATATCGAACATTCCAGCAGAACTTCTGACAGCCTCATGTTCTTTAGTAATACCAGAAAACTGTACCGGCATTTCCCAGCCGCCAAAACTGGTAAATCGCGCTTTCAATTCTTGTGCAACCGTAAATAAAGGCGTTCGCGCAATTATTGCAATTTCTTCGTTATTAGCCACAGACAAATAAAGCTTTTCTCAATCAACATCTTTAAGTATCCTACGCCGATGTTGGTATTTAGAATTTAGAATTTAGAATTTAGAATGCCCTTATCTCCCCATCCCCTTCCCATCTCCCTTAATCCGATCGCTGCCAAGTATGATTAAATGTGGATGTATTGAGTTTTATTAAGTAGCGGTTATGAAATTTTGGCAAGTATTAGTTAGCTTTGTCTTGGCTATTGTTGTGCTTTTTTATCCTTTGTCGGCGCAAGCTGCAAGTTCTTCTAGTATTTCACGTGCGGCTGGGAATGAATTATCAGGTAAAGATTTATCTGGTCAAAGTTTAGTTGGAGAGGAATATACCACTCTAAGTTTAGAAGATACTAATTTTAGTAACGCCGATATGCGCGGTGCTGTTTTTAACGGTTCATTGTTGCAAAACTCAAATTTGCATGGAGTTGATTTCAGTGATGGTATAGCTTATTTAACAACCTTTAATGATGACGATTTCAGTGATGGAATTTTTACTAATGCAATGATGTTGCGTTCTGTCTTTAATAATGTTGACGTTACAGGTGCTGATTTCAGCGGTGCAATTTTAGATCGGGTAGAAATTAAAAAACTTTGCAAAACAGCCAGGGGCGTTAATTCTAAAACTGGCGTGTCTACTCGCGATTCTCTCGAATGTAAATAATTGTGCATACAGGGGGGAGGGGGAGATAAGGGGAGCCACTGCTCGTCGCCAGGTTTCCCGAAATTCAGGCAAGTGTGGTGATAAGTATAAGACTTAGCACCACCTCTTGCGATCGGTTATTAATTAAAGTCTCAATTCTCTATGCCCCATGCCCATCATGCCCAATTCCCGATTACCGAGTTTTCTTAGCTTTAGCTTTTTTCCCATATTTACCCGGATACTTGCGGCGGAAGTAATCTTCCATAACTTGTTTAACCATTGGTGCGGCAACCTTACCACCACCAGCTCCAGAGTGTTCGGCAAATGCTAATACGACGATTTCGGGTTTGTTTGCGGGTGCATATCCACCAAACCAAGCGTGGTTTGCTTTGACGCGATTAGGTTTCCAAGCTTCCGCAGTTCCCGTTTTACCAGCTACAGGAGGAAGTGTCGGCGAATTCATCATTTTAGCCGTACCTTTTGTAATTACTTCTCGCAATCCCCTTTGGATCATCTTTACTGTTGAAGGTTTCATGCCAACGGATTCTCGCCATTTCTTTTTTTCTTCGTTGGTTTTAAGAATGTGGGGCTTGACTAAATCACCACCATTTGCTGGTATGGCGAACATTCGAGTTACTTGTAAAGGTGTTGCTAGTAAAGCTCCTTGCCCGATTGACATATTTACAGAATCGCCTACCGTCCAATCCCGTTTCCATAATCTTCGTTGATAAGCGTTATCGGGAACCAAACCTCTAGATTCGCTGAAAGAAAATTCCGAACCTGTTTGTCTACCGAATCCAAATTTACGAGTCCATTCAATTAAAGTTTTACCGCCGACTCTTGCACCTACTTGATAAAAGAATGTATCGCTACTCCAAGCTAAAGCTCCTGCAAATCCTAAAGGACCAAATCCAGCATGGTTCCATTCATTAAAACGGTGTCCGCCAAAAACTAGATAACCGGAGGTTCGCAACACCGTATTCGGAGAATATTTACCCGATTCTAAACCAGCTGCAATAGTAACCACTTTAAAAGTACTTGCGGGAGGATAAGCTCTAAAAGCACGATTGAGCATGGGATGCTTTCTACCTAATAGTGCCGCTTCTAACTTTTTACGTGAGGGATTTTGTTCAGTAAATATATTGGGGTCGAATGCAGGATAAGACACCATTGCTAAAATCCCTCCATTCTCAGGGTGCATGGCGATAATTGTCCCGGTACGTCCTTGCAAAGCTCTATAAGCAGCTTTTTGTATATCCAAATCTATGGTTAATTGGATATCTTGACCGGCTTCTGCCTGTTTTTCGCCTAATACTTTTATGGGACGACCTTTTCCATCAACTTCTACTTGTTGACCTCCCCATTCTCCTCGCAATGTAGTTTCAAAGGCTCTTTCTACACCCATCTGTCCGATTACGTCTCCCAGACGGTAGCCATCTTTCTTTTTCTTGGCTAATTGTTCGGCAGTCAGTTCGCGAGTATAACCCATTACATGAGCTAATTGTGCACCATGAGGATAGTAGCGGACTGCTTCTCTATTAATTTCTACACCCGGTAGCTCCGATTCGTACTCTTTTAAAGTCGTAATTTGTCCGATACTGATATTGCGAGCAATTCTTACCAAAGATGAAGAGTTTGGTCCAGCTTTTTCTAATTTCTCTTGAATTTCCTTTTGGGGTATATTTAAGATTTGAGATAAACGCGGACTTAATATTTTCCATGACTCTTTTTTATGAGCCATTGGCCACAAATATACAGAATGAGGATAGCGAGTTGTAGCTAACAATTTCCCGTTTCTATCAAAAATATTACCTCGTTCTGGCTGTCGGAGAATCAAGCGAATACGATTATCTTCTGCTCGCTTTTTAAACTTCTCTCCTTGGATTACTTGTAAATATGCTAAGCGACTAAGTATTCCACTTGTCAAAAATAAAGTTAATAGAATTAAGAATATAGATTGGTAACCTTTTCCTACAGTACGCGCATCTTTTTTATTACCAATGTGAGGTAATTGTAATAAGTTCATAAGACAAAAAATTATAGAAAAATAGCATTATCTGTATACAATTGTTTCCCCTTCGCAACCGGGAGACGACTGTTTAATAATTGAAAGTGTATGTGATGTTTTTGTGTAGTTAACTTGTTTTTAAAAACAAGTTAA
>JBCBQE010000205.1:0-9049 GCA_039820385.1 Cyanobacteria bacterium J06635_10 | reverse complement strand
TGGAGGAGGAAATATCGCTATTCCTATGAGAAGCTGTTATTCCCAGGGCAAATTCTTGGTTGGTGGTTTGCAATAGGGGCTGACGGAATGTGAGTTCATAATTCTGGGAAGCTGATTCAATATCTAGTGAATTGAAAATATCTTCAATGATATCGGACGATCTATTGTTATAGCTGAAGGTGAGAGTACCATTGCGTGAATTAAGAGGTAAGCTGTAACTGGCATCTATGGTGTTACTGCCGTCAGTATTGCTGTAGACTAAAGATATACCATCTCCAAGTCCTAATAAGTTGGCTTCGTTAACTTGCACCTGTCTCCTCATTGTACCAACACTGGGAGAGCTACTATTATCTAGTATTATTTGTGTATTAAATGAATCTGCCTCCGTTACTTCGATAGTCAACAAATTACTGCCAGGAAACGAACCCCGAATCAATTTAGCCTGCAATTTTTGAATTAAAGGATTGATTTGTAATAATTCGAGTGCTTCAAGTAAGTCTTTTTGATTTAAAGGGCTTGATGAACGATTAGCTATACGATTGCGGATATAACTTGGTTTAAGTCTTGTGAGTCCAGTTATTCTGATATCTTCTAATGTACCTTCAATAACTTCAATTTTGACAACTCCGTCAGTGAGAGTTTGTTCGGGTATATAAGCTCCAGAAGTAATGTATCCCTCGTCAATGTAAAGTTGTTCAATTTTGGAACGAGCTTCTAATAATTTGTCAAAATTAATCGGCTTATTGGTAAACTCAGCTAATAATTCAGTTAACTTTCGATCGCTAAATGCAGTGTTACCAGTAAATTCAAATTGCTTGACAACAAAGATTTGCTCAATCGCGGGAAATTGTTCATCTGATGGAAGAGTTGGTTGTGCAGGTTTGAGTAGTTCCGATGGAGGAGGAAGTCGCTGTTGTGGAGCAGGTGCTGGTGGCACAGGAGGGGAAGGTGGTTGAACATCCTGTGGTTGTGGAAGCTCTGGGAGCGAGGGAGAATTTTCGATTTGTTGTACATTATCTACTGTCTGCGCCCTGGTGGGTTTATTTTTCAAACTGCTGAAAAATATTAGCAAGAAGGACATTGCAAAAGTATAAGTAACTTTAGCTGCGATCGCCATTTTTTGAATTAAAAATATAATTTCAATTATCAATTATCAATTATCAAGTACCCACTAACTACTAACTACTAACTACTAACTATAGGAATCCGTTTTGATTTTTGGAAGGCGCAGCGTGGGGAAGCCATGATTATTCGTGTGGGTAGGCAAGAGTCAAAAGGCAAGAGGCTGTCATGTTTCTAGGAGATTAAAGGGTACCAATAAGCGTTTCAATTTTCAAGTAGGATTCCTATACTAACTACTAACTACTAACTACTAACCACTAACCACTCACCACTCACCACTCACCACTCACTAACCTCACCCCGTAATTTTGGTTTATTTATTTTGACAAGAAACAAGGTTTTTTCTAGAAGTATTATCAGAAGTAACGGAAGATGGGTTAGCTGTAAGCACTATTTGTCCTTTAGCATTTAATATCGCACCTGTGGCTTCAACAATGCGTTTTTTCCTGCCGTTAGTTTGTTTATTAGTGAGTGGTGGTAGAGAACGATTATTGTTACTGGGTTTAACAGACACCCAATCTATTTGTGCTGCACCAGGAGTGAGAACATCTTGGGGATTGGGTGGCAAACCACCACGCCCGGTAATCACAAAACTACTTAGGGCATAATCAGGGCTATAGCAGCCTTGAGCTACT
Organism: Cyanobacteria bacterium J06635_10; assembly: GCA_039820385.1. Lineage (GTDB taxonomy): Bacteria > Cyanobacteriota > Cyanobacteriia > Cyanobacteriales > Nostocaceae > Rivularia. The sequence continues at coordinate 7,292 of JBCBQE010000205.1, read as the reverse complement.
TCGGTATCAACTGGTATTGTTGGTAACTCAACTAAACCACTTTCGGGGTCAACTTCAGGTGTATCCAATTCTACAGTACCATCACTACCAAATTGGGAACTTGCAGTAATATCATTTGTTTGGTTTTCTCTTGGATTGCTTTCTTGTTCTCGAAATTCAATACCGTAGATACCACTAGCTTCAATGTCTACTCTACCACCCTCGCCAGTGAAAGCATTAGCTGTAATGTCACTATTCTCTAAGGGGACAGCAAAGATAAAACCATCGGCAGATTGAATCGTAATATTACCACCATCGCCGGGAGCATCTTCAGTACCCGCAGAAGTAGAAATCTGACTTCCACGACGTAAGAATAATGATTCATTGAGATTTTTTAAGGTAATATTACCCGCGTCAGCATTGGCTTGGCTTTCACTAATGATTTCCCCTCGCGAGTCTAATTTGATTCTGCTTGCCGTGATTTCTAAGTTACCTCCTCTACCACTACCCTCACTGCTCACTGATATGTTGCTATTTCTCTCAAAACTGCCAACACTATTCTCAAATTGACCAATACCTGAAACTTCTACAGAATCCTCTGCGTTAATCGTTAAATTACCACCTGTAGCTGTACCAAAAGTTCGAGTTTCAACCGTTCCCCCATCACGAACGATCAAATTGTCAACATTCAAGGTCAAACTTCCCGAACCTTCTCCATTAGCAATGGTGTTAGTGGATGATATTCTACCACCATACTCTACCGTTAACAGTCCGGTAGTCAGATTTATTTCTCCGGAGGTAGCATTATCTCCATCTTCAGCGGTAGCAAAGATTCCACTGCCACCGTTTTCTAATGTTGTTCTGGGTGAGATTCCGGTGAATGTAATAAAATCTGAAGCATTAATAATTACACTTCCTGCCTCGCTATTTCCACGGGCTATACTGTTTATTTGCGCTCCTGCTTTTGCTGTCAATCCGTTAGTTACAATTGTTATATTTCCAGCATTACCAGGATTTTCGATTCCCCCTCTCACTGCAGCAAAAATTCCACTGGGAGATTCACCATCTGGTGCTGTACCCTCAAGTTGTATATCTGAAGCTGTAATTTCTATATCACCAGCATTACCTTCATTGTCTGTGGAAGCGGTAATATTTGCTCCATCTTTAATACTTAGTTGCCTAGTTTCAACTGTTATATTGCCGCTGTCCCTTGTACTTGTAGCCTCAGTCGAAAAAGCACTAGGTCGTGTTACTATACCATTGGAAAATGTTCCGATCAGTTCTATGGAATCTGCTTGAACTGTCACATTCCCTGCTTCCGCTTCACCTACAACAGAAGTTCTGATTCGTGCTCCTTCACTTAATTTCACTTCGTTCGTTTCCATTACCATCACATCTCCTGCTTTAGCTTGTTGGCTAGCACTCGTTGCGATTTGTGTGTTTACACCTATTAAATTCAAAGATGTTGCTTCTACGATCGCATTTCCTCCTTGAGCTTCACCAGAGGCAGAAGTTGTGATTGTTGCACCTTCACTTAAATTAATTGATGAAGCTTCCACCATCGCATTTCCTCCTTGAGCTTCACCAAGTGCAAAAGTTGCGATTCGTGCACCTCCACTCAAATTCAAAGAATCGGAGGCATTAATAACTAAATCTTTCCCTTGGGTTGAGCCTTGTGTAACAGCAGAAATTCGTGAACCCGCGAGAGTTATATCTTTCCCTCGCACTTGGATCGCATCACTACTAGAAGCGGCATTTTGAAATGTAATATCTCCAAAGTTTTGTACACTTGTATATCCGAGTTCATAATCTGGTTGATTGAGGCTTACAAAGCTATCACCCGCAACGCTACCTAATTCAATTCTTCCTTCTGTGGCTGTTAAACCACCACCTTCTAAAGAAAGATTACCACCTACCAATCCGAGAGTTTTACCATCTGGTACATTGAGTCTAATAGGTAAACCAAAAATATTGCGATCGCCATTACCTAGGGAACGATTGACAATTGCTCCCGGATTTGGTCCAAATTGTAACCCAAGAGGAACACCGATAGTTAATAAAGGTGAACTTTGAGGATTAGTGACGCTAAATTCCGTTTCATTCTCAAATTGAATACTATCTGCCGTACTTCCAATAAATGAGCCACCGATATCTAATCTGGCATTTTCTCCGAAGGTGATGCCATTAGGATTAATAATGAAAAGATTAGCACTTCCTCTATCAGTAGTTCCATTGATAAGTGTTTGAATAGTACCCTCAATATTAGAAGCTGCTCCGGTTACCCGTGTAAAAATATTAGTAATATCTGAACCATGTTCAAAACGGGCAGTATCCCCAGATTCAATCGAAAATTCTTGAAAACTGTGGAACAGGTTGCCATCACGCTGAGTACCTTCTAAAATTACTGTTGTGTTTTGATCTCCTGGTTGAACCACAGAATTGTTTGGGAGAGTATTATCTGGAATAATTTCTGCTCTTGTTGGAATTGAAGCGAGCAGGAAAGTTAATATAATACTCCCGTTAAGAAACCCGAATTGAAAAGTAGAAGCTTTCATAAGAAAACACGCGGTAAGCGGGAAAATCAGTGTCTTCAGACCTGAGAGGAAAGCTACACGAGTGGTTTTAACCACCGTGGAATTTGGATGCTGGTTTTTATAAATGGATATAATCCGCTTGTTCCAGCAAACCCGTTTTTTGTCCCCTCGCCCACCCAATCTAAGATGGCTTGGCTTTACCCAACGACTAAACAAATAGTCTTACAGTTTGTCCGAACTGGGGAAGTTACGGCGCGTGTTTACCGAGATTAGGCTCAGCGGGCTAGTCGCTGCTTACGTTGCAAAGTTTGTTCTTCGCAAGCTCAATCCCTTTAGGGTTGAGTCAGTGACAGGGTGATTAATTATGTAGTATTTCATAAATTCTGGGCGATCGGGCTTTATCAGAAATTGTATAGAGACGTTATATATAACGTCTCTACATTACCTAGCAAGATCCTACATACCATCATAATTAATGCAATAGACCACTAGTATTAATAATACAACGAGTCTACGGTACCAACCAGGTTATTGTGACAATTGTGTAATTCCTGCTGCCAGAATAATCCCAGTTCTCAATTACAAGTAAGCGAAATCAAGGTTTCTAATTTTCGATTTTCCCGATGGATTTTTTCACACGTTGATTTCGCTTAAGTATTAATAATCCACCAAAAGCACCTGCAATTAATACAGCATTACCAGTGCTAGACTCTGGAATAGCCGTTACTGAAAATGGCCTGCTTAGAGGTGCAGTGTCGATATCTACACCAAATCTGTCAATAACCCGGTTATTTATGACAATATCACTAGCATCGTCTAAATCATTTCTGAAATTACGAATTAATACTGCCGGAACCGTTTCTTCACCGTCATATGAATCAACCCCTGCGGGAGAATTAATTAAATTTTGTAAACCACCTGGTCGCGGAAATGTTGCATTCTCTTCATCAAAAAACAATACTAATTGTGCCTCATCGTTTGGTGCTAAATCATTATTCAGATTCAGCACATAGCTAGCTATAGGTTCGTTTCCTCCTTGAATATTATCAAATACGTCATCTCTTGTAATTCCAAACTCGTCCAAATCCAAACGCGTCAAAAAATTGTCTACATCACCTGGTGTATTCAGTAGTGTTGGTTCGATGCTGCCTACCTCAGATGTGAAAAATGTACCAACATTTGGGGTTAAGAAGGAAACATTTCTAACAGCATTCTCAAAAGATGCATCTGTCTCAATTCCCAATACAGCTTGCAGTGGATCGCCGTTTCGCTGTAATTGTCCAGCTTCATTACTTAGAACGACATCAGCCTCTAGCTGAGCCTCTAGTGCGGCAAAGAGATCCTCCACAATAGGAGCCTCCCCATTCTGAGCCTCCGCAGATTCTGCAAAAAACCCAACAGTACTCACCACGATCGCAGATGCTACTGCCAATTTATTCAAATTTAAACTCATAAATTCCCTGCTTAGTTAATTTTAAATTTGTCCTATCGATAATGTCGGCGTAAGACGAAATTGCTTGATTTAAACTCTTTAAAACCAAATGCGATTCAGCAACCTTGAACAATAATCATTAAGAAAGCTGATTATCTTTTATTTAATCATAAAAACAGTGTTTACACTTAGTCTTTATACTATCTTTACCGGAGGTGGCAGAGACATTACTCAATAGTTATAATCATAAGATTGGGGTCGTTTTTTTCAGTAAGAAAATGCCGGATTGCATGTATAGAAAAACTAATTACTGTTAAGTAGGACATAAATCAAGCGAAATAAATTTATTTTAGGTGCAATCAGATAGTTACATAATTTCTCATATTTGGACAAGGCAACTTAAGCAAGTTAAGGTGTAAATTAAGCTGGGAGCTTCTGTAGGGCGGTAATGAGTAATTAGAATAATGATATAGAAATGCTAATTAATTTTTTGTTAGCGTAGTGTGTCCTGCGGACATAAAAATCTCGGTACAGTTTTTTCCTATTCCCTATTTTCTACCTTAACGAATAATTTAATTAATCAAATCGGATTCCTATAGCTGTGGATCGTACAGTAAGTAATTAACCGGAATTGATATAATATATTACTTCTAATCAGGTAATAAAAAGTACTAATTGTATTATTTTGAGTCGTTTCAAAAAAATTAAGTAAAACATATACTAGTACTGCGCTCTTATTACTTTGGGGGGTTAATTGTAAGAAAAAAAATAATTTTCTCCCCCTGCTCCCCCCGCTTCCCCTGCTCCCCTTGCTTACTCCTACCCGTCAATTTTGCCTTATGAGACTACTAGACGCGATCGTGTGTTCTTCTCTACACTGATAGCGTAAATAAATTTGATAAACCCAAGATAGCTTATGGTTGCGTCAATCAAGCGAATAGCCCTAGTCGGTGGTATCCACGGTGGAGAGCTTACGGGAGTATTTTTAGTTAAGAAATTTCAACAATTTCCGCATCTGATTCAACGTAATGGTATTGAAACTGTTACTTTATTAGCAAACGAAAAAGCAATTGCAATGGGAAGAAGGTATATCGATACAGATTTAAATCGAGCTTTTGCTCCCCAAGACTTAGAAAATCCCCAATTGGTAAATTACGAACAATCGATAGCGAAAAAAATTGCTCGACGAATTGGGGAAGAGAAAATTGATTTTATAATTGATTTGCACAGCACAACTGCAAATATGGGATTAACAATAATTTTGTCCGATAATCATCCTTATTTATCGCAGTTAGCTGCATATCTGACGACAATTAATCCTAAAGTTAAAGTTTTACAACATCTTCTTAACAAAGATGCATCTTATTTAAGAAGTCTGGTGGAATTGGGTATTACCATCGAAGTGGGAGCGGTTGCTAATGGTTTGTTGGATGCAAGGTTATTTCAAGAAACTGAGGAATTGATTCATGCTACTCTAGATTATTTAGAAGCTGATGGACAAGGGCAATTGGCTAAAGTGTCAGCAAATTTAGATCCAGGTAATTCAAGCTTTTATCGGGTACTAGAAAAAGTTGATTATCCCAGAAATCAGCAGGGAGAAATTCAAGCTATGATTCATCCTCAGTTGCACTTTCAAGATTATAAACCGCTACATCCAGGTAATCCGATGTTTGTCGGTTTTGATGGTAAGGAGATATTCTATGAAGGGGATAAGACGGTATATCCAGTATTCATTAACGAAGTTGCTTATTATGAAAAGGGAATAGCGATGTATTTTACCGAGGAGTTTCACTATTTCAAATAATGTAAATCGAATTGAAGAATGAGCGAGTACGCACTTAGTTTTGATTGCGATGTGAAATTTTTGAGGTGTAGTCTGGTAAGGTTAAGAACTTTATTACTGGAGATGCTCGAAGTGTTGAACGATCGAGAATAACAATAACAAATAATAATTAACAAATAACAACCAAAAATTGATAATATGATTCGGGTTATGGCTTTTGCAATTTCAGCCAAGAGATAATGTCACTGACTAAATCCCTTTGGGGATTGAGCTTGCAAGGAACAAACTTTGCAACGTAAGCAGCGACGAGCTACTTAGAGCCTAATCTCGGTAAACACGCGCCGTAACTTCCCTATCTCCGACACACTGTAAGACTATTTGTTTAGTGGTTGGGTAAAGCCCTTCGGGTTGGGGGGATCGCAATCGACGCAAAGCGCCAAGACTGCGATCCCCTCACCAAGTCATCTTAGTAATGGTGCTTGAGGGGACAAAAAACGGGTTTGCTGGTTCCTCGGATTATATCTATTTAAAAACCAGCATTAAAATATCACGGTGAATAAATGAGCCACTGCGCTGGCTTAAGTTCCTTCTGCAGCGTATTGCGGGTGTTCCCCCCGTTGTAGCGACTGCCTTCGACTTGTAGCAAGTGGCGTTCATTCGTGTCGTTTCCCTCTCAGGTTTAAAAACGCTGAGTTTCCCACATTTCGAGTGCTTCTTATGACAAGGCAATACGATAAGATCATCATTTTTGATTGCGACAGCACTTTAAGCAGTATTGAAGGGGTTGATGAGTTAGCGCATGTTGCTGGTGAGGAAGCAACTCAAGAGGTAAAAAAAATGACTACGGCGGCGATGGAAGGTACTATTCCTTTAGAAAGTATTTTTGCTCACCGTTTATCCATTATTCAACCTACAGCTGATTCTGTCTCTGAAGTTGCTAAATTATATATTGACACGGTGGAACCTTCTGCAAAGCAAGTGATTACAACCTTGAAAAGCCTTGGTTGGACATCGATGATTGTCAGTGGTGGTTATCGTCAAGCAATAGAACCTTTAGCCGATTATCTTGGTGTGGAATTTATTGAAGCGGTTGAACTTTATTTTAACGAAGATGGCAGCTATCGCGATTTCGATCGTAATTATCCCTCAACGCGTTCTGGCGGTAAACCCGAAGTTATCAAAAGTTTACTCAATAAATATTCTCCTACAAAAGTTGTCGCTGTCGGTGATGGTGTGAGCGATTTGGAAAGCAAGCCTATTGTTGACATGTTTATCGGTTTTGGTAGATATGTACTCAGGGAAAAGATTAAACAAGAAGCCGATTATTTTATTACCGATTTACAGGAAATTATTTCTTTGGTTGAGAATCTGTAATTGGTAATAGAGTTAATTAAAAAAACTCGTTGCGCGGCTTTTTACATCTATCCATCAGCATCTACTACAGCTTCTTAAAAAGTTTGTGTTCACTAACTATCCATAAAGAAAATGCCAGCGGTGGTTCAAATCAGTCGCGGCGTTTTTTTTTCTCAGTTTTAAAAAGATTGAGTTTTTCTGATGAAATTTT
>JBCBQE010000204.1:0-9062 GCA_039820385.1 Cyanobacteria bacterium J06635_10 | reverse complement strand
AGCATTTGCACCGTAGGAAAGAAAATCATTAAAAAGTGCGTTCGCCATTTTAGTTTTACCAGCTGCAATATTGCGAAGGAGTTTGGTAATCTGTTCATCGCTAACCTGTCCGCATAGCTTGTAAATCCATTCTGGGGACACTTCTATCAAGCTTGCTTGCTCTAGCAGTTTGATAGCATCTCGTAAATGTCCTTTACTAAGTTTAGCGATTACTTCTAAAGCTTGTGGTTTATATTTGATATCTTCAGAAAAGCATATCTTTTCAAGATGTGCGGTTATCTGAGTCATGTCTACTGTATTGAAATCATACCGGAAAGCACGAGATACGATAGTGGACGGTATTTTGTTAACTTCTGTGGTGCAGAGGATAAATATCGCTTTTGGCGGTGGTTCTTCTAATGTTTTAAGCAACGCTTTGAAACTAGCACCACTTAAAGCATGAACTTCATCAATAATTGTGATGCGATACCTAGAATGGGGGGCAAGATGAGAAGCTTTGATGTTCTCTAAGGTGTTATCTACTCCAGTATTAGAAGCTGCATCAATTTCAACTATATCTAGTTGGGGAGAAATACAGCTTTGACATTTACCGCATGGCTTTATTGTAGGTTTATTTGATTTGGTACAATTTAGCGTTTTGGCATAAGCACGAGCGGTGCTGGTTTTACCAACTCCATGTGGTCCGACAAATAGGTAGATTTGATTTATTTTATCCGATCTACAGATTATATTTATTAGGGAATCGGTTATGTGTTGCTGACCAATTATTTCGCTAAGGTTAGAAGGACGATATTTGTTGTAAAGTGCAGTCATGTTGATTTTTATTAAATAATGTTGGTGTAAGTAATACCGGGGAATTTATTGAAAGAATGCCCAGACCAATCGCGTACAATATCTTCGCAATTGGCAATGGCGACATTAACTAATATTCCTTGACTCATAAATCGGTTGAACCATAGTTGCCAAATATCTTCTTGTGATTTACGAATAAATTCAGCTTTTTCGAGTTGATATAACTCTTGCGAATAATACTTTTCCATAGGTGGAGATCCTAACCTCTTAACTTTTGTATTAGATTGAAAAAATATCTTTAACTATAATTAGTGCAATAACTAAACTAAGAAATAAAGTCGCATTAAAAGCGACTTATATAGAATTAAACTAAGTAAGAAGTAAAAAGTAAGAGGTAAGAAGTAATAATTTAGCCCGAAATCTGGTATAAAGCCCCGTCTTTTAAAGACGAATAAAAACCAAATTTATTATTATTTTAATCCTCGACCCTAAGCAGGAGATGTATTACTTCTTACTTTTTACTTCTTACTTCTTACTTCGGCTCTTGTGAACTTTTCTTTTTTATTAGCTTTATTGTTTGGCGCTGGTTCTTCATCAGTAATCTGTACGGGCATAATTAAATTTAGCTGAGGCGTTAAATTACCGATTGGTTCAATGATTACTGGTTTTAGAGAATCATTGAAGCGGAATAGCAATTCATCAGTTTTACACGCCTTAACTGCATCCTGTAAATATCGAGTATTAAATGCAATAATAGATTGCGGTAAATTTCCCTTAACTGTTATCGCTGTTTTACCTTGTCCAGTTTTACTATTAGTAGTAATAATTGCTTTATTGTCTGAATGACTGAAGTCAAATTTAATTGTTGGTGCCTTACGCTCTCCTACAGTGTTAAGGATATTCAAACATTTATTTAAAGCTGCACGCTCTACAGTAAATTCATAATCTGCATATTGGGGGATGATGCTATGGTATTGCGGATAATCACCTTCTAATGTTCTTGAATAAATAGTAATATTTTCTTCAAGCGTTGCGAATACACTACCCCTTTGTACGAATATCCACATATTATTAAAAGGATATTCTTCAATTGCTTTGTAGATGATATCTAATCCACCGAGTGGGATAGTGGTTTGTAATTCTACGGATTCATCTAAGCATTCTTCCTCGCTTGATATATGAGATAATCTGTGAGCATCAGTTGAAGCTAACTCCCATTTTTTATCCTTAATAATTAAATTAGCTCCAGTAATAATTTGCTTGCATTCATCAGTACTAATTGCGTAGGCGATACTGTTTATTCCTAAAGCTAACTTATTACGCGGAATCTCGAAACCTATAGCTTCTTCATTGGGAATGGGAAGTTGGGGATAATTACCCGATTGGTCTACGATTGGTACTGAAAACGAATGGTTTTCCTGATTGATATAAAGATTGGTATTATCCATGCCCAGGATAATATCTGCATTATCAAGTTTTAAGATTATCTCGTAGAATATTTTTCCATCGATGCAGATATTTGCGTTTTCTTGCACGCTACCTTCAAGGATAATATTTATCCCAGCTTTCATATCCCAGCTTGTGATGGTAATTTTACTTTCTTCGGCATCAAAGCTAATTAGAAAATTGCTGAGAATAGGTTCTATAGGCTGTTGCGGTAAGCAATGTCGAGCAAGAGTAAGATACGGAAGTAATTTGCTACGTTCTATCGTTGTTAAGTGTTTTGTTTCCATAGGTTTTAAGTAGTAAGCACGAACTTGTCAAGAGCGAAGGAGAGAGGGAGTCGGATACCTCTCCCTCTTTATTTGCCCGTGCCAAATGATTTAGTAAGGAGGATATTCCATATCAAACTGAGCGTTTTGATAATCAATGCTTGGTGGTAAAGCTGGGGTATTTTGTCTGTTAGCCAGCATTAAATGTCTGGCAGCGGCTACCCTACTGATACTTCCAGCAAAATCCTTATCAAGGTTTTCTCGAATAAATGCGATTACTTCGTTACTTCCACGGAGTTCTGCGTAATTAGTTCCATCAGAACTTGGATGTACAAAGTCCTTGATTTTAGCAACCCATGATTGTTGATCGGTTAGAGTCGATGCCTGGTATTACCCAGGGCACCTCTCCTTCAGATCCGTGCGTACTGTTTTCACCGTACACGGCTCCTAGATATTCTGGGCTTTTACCCCCTGCTCATGTGCGTGTATTGGTGGCATGATTGGTGTATCATTTCCAGATTTTTGGTTTTCCAATTATCATGGTTGCCATCAATGTGATGTAAGTGTATATCTTCTTCAGGTAAGAATTTCATCCCACATTTTGCACAAGTATGGTTTTGCTTTTTGAGGAGCTTTGCTGGGGTTCCATCGTACAATTTAGATTCTCTTTCGCTCCAGTAGATCACATCACCATCGTAAGGTGATTTGTTCCCTTTTACGTTTACAAATCTGTTTTCAGTCCACTTAACCGTTGGAAAAGCTTTGTGGACTAGTGCTTTTGCCTGATGGCGGTTAAGTTTTTTCTGTTTTAGGAACACCTTGAAGGTTCTATAACTTAAATGCCATAGTCCATCTCTGGCGTTTTCCATGTTACAGAAGCGATGGTAATTGCGCCAGCCCCGTATTATGGGCGTTATTTTTTGCGCTTTGACCTCAGCACCATAATTAGAGTTGTTGACGATAGCTTTTACCTTCTCACGCATAGCTATGAAGTTATCCTTTGATGGAGTGCTTCTAAACTTTCCGTTTTTCTGGACTTTAAAATGCCATCCGAGAAAATTGAAGCCATCTGTCGCAGCCGTTACTTTGGTCTTTTCTTCGCTGATTTCCATTCCTCGTTCCGCTAGGAAGTTGGATATTTCTCTGGTAATTTTTTCCGCATCTTCTTTCGGTTTGAGGAAAAATATCATATCATCGGCGTATCGGACGCTGGGATGTATGTCCTCAATACCATTGAGTGCAATGTTTGCTAGCAGTGGACTAACTACTCCCCCCTGGGGGGTTCCTTGTTCGGGAAAATTGGGGTTTATCCCGGCTTTTAGGCATCGGAATATTCCCAATTTTATACCTTTAGGGGCGATAAGTTTTTCCATTATGGATTTATGGCTGATTCTATCGAAACATTTCTTGATGTCTAGCTCAATAACTCTTTTATTGAATCCGTTTGAATTTGATCTCAGATTAATTTGCATAATCTTTTGAGCGTCTTGGGCACATCTTCCGGGTCTGAAACCGAAGCTTCTTGCGTGGAATGTCGCCTCATGTGCGGGTTCAAGAGCATATTTTGCTAAACATTGCCATGCTCTATCTGCAATGGTTGGTACCTTTAAGGTTCGAGTTTTTCCGTTCTTTTTAGGGATCGGTATTTCTCGTAGCCCTTCATGTTTCCATTTGTTGGCGTTTGTTAGCCTGGAAAGCAATTCAAAGCGTTCTTTGAATGTTAGGGCTAACTTGCCATCTATTCCCGCCGTTTTTTGCCCTTTATTGAGTTGGGTTACTTGACGGATTGCTAGCAGTCTTGCTGATGTGGATTTCAGGATCAGCTTTTGGAGCGACTTAGCGCGGGCTGTGTCGCCAACTTTAATAGCTTTGAATATTCTTCTTTGTAGGCGGAAAAGATTTTTTCGGAATTTTTTCCAAGGTAACATTCTCCAAGATTCACTGGTTTTTATGCCGTGTCTAATCATGCTTCTACTCTGTTGAATATTTTCTGAATACCCGACAGCAGTTATGCTGTCATCCTACCCGCTACCAGGGATTCGGCTCAACCTAGCTTACTGAGGGTTCGACCTTTCCTCAGACCTGTGTAGCGTTTTTACTCGTTCCGCACTAGAGATACTTTCGTGTTGAAAGCTTTTATTGAAATTTAGGGCAGTTCACTTTGCCTAACACCTCCCCAGGAATTGCAACTGACAGGTTCATATCGTTGCGGGAATTTTGCGGTGTTGATATCTACATGGTTTGTTTCAGGTTGTAGTATATTAGTAAGACACTTTTATAGAACTTGTTTACCCATGTTTCATCCCCGTTAGCGCCAGGGTAGTTACCTGCTTGGCTCCTGATTGCGCCCTGTTCCCAGCTTCACTCTGTGGTTATGGTTGTTGCCACTCGGTGTGGGCAGGTAGGGAGTCACGTCATCCCGGACGGGTGAGACTTGCACTCACATCTCTGGTGCAGTTATAGACTTTTGGGTTATTTCCCTTTGTCTACCTAACTCATACCCCGATATTCTCTATCGGCTCCTAGTTAGAACGAGCCGCACGAACCTTCTAATTCAGAATGAAATTCTACTTTTAAAATGTGTTCGGCTAAGAAGTTGTAGCTCATTTTGTAAGACTTCTCATCTTGACGAAATGCATGAAAGCAATTTGATAATTCTGATAGGAACTGCTCGATATTGCTTGCAAGTCCGAGAGATTGTAATCCGTGACAAGATATGGTTAAGAATCCATCATGCATGGGTTGTTTGTTATCATCAAGTATGATGATGGTGAAGAATCTGCGAACTCGGATTTTTTCTCTTTTGTTTGCTTTTAGTTCTGGGTAGGTATTGGGGTCATAAGTTCCAATTAATCTTGTTTTCTTATTTCCTTGTTCTTCATAAACTTCTTCTATGTATAAGTCAGACATGCTAACTACATGGAAGTTGCAATCACTAAGAAGAACGCCGGATTCACCTTCTTTAGCCCCTCTAAAACGATGTTCATAAGTATTACGTTTTCCTTTCCAATTTATGGCTTCCAGGGTGGGGGTTTTGATAAATATCCCAGTTGGTAGGGGATGCTGCATACCGTTGAGGATTTGACAGATATGCGCTTCAATTCCTTGTTTGATATACTTTTCGTTATCGTATTCATTAAGCTGTGCAAGCAATTGTTGGCGCTCGTCGGTTTGAGTCTTAGCTGCTGTTTTACCGTTTGTTGTCCTTACCATTTTTGATTGACTAATTTTGATAAATCAATTGTTTAGTAAGAATATATGTCTTATTTTAAGATATAGCAGAGAAAAAAAATAGCCGATGTTATCGACTAATTTATTGATTAATTTTATTAAAACTCGCAATAAACGCTATCTTCTAAAGCTACTTTGTTATCTTGCTGGCTGGTTATTTTTGCAATAGTATTCCTGGTAATTTCCTGCTTAAGGCTAGATAAAGTAGAAATCAAATCATCGATCTTTTGTAAATTATCAATACTGCAAGATATGCGAATGATGTTGCTGGTTTTATCCATTATTCCAATGTTCGGAGCCTCATGAGAATAAAGGTGGAAATAAGTATTTTCGTTTAGGTTGATGTTAACCGAGATAGTTGTTTTCATTTATTCTTTCCTACGATGCGATTAAAGAATTGTGCAACTTTTGTACCATCTTCTACAATCCAATCAGCTTGCTTTAACTGATTGTAAAGAGTTTTTAGTTGTTCTTCTGATACCTGTTTATAACGGAAAGGTTTACCGTTAAAATCAAACACGTAAGTCATGATGGTATTTTCTTGAAGGATTCCTAATCTTTTCTGAAATAGGCAATTGCCTGCATCAATATCGGCTAATGCTCGATCTAAGATAAATTTGTTGTTGGCACCCCATGTTTTAACTTCGTTCTTAACGGATAGATATTTACCTTGACGGATTATTCCTCTTTCTACTTCACCGTTGTGGATTGATTTATTTAAGAACTCAGAAGCTGCTTTATTATCTTCAAAGCCAAAGTAAGCAGCTTGTCTTAAGCCCTGGGGGCTGGTGATGGTAGCAAGATTTTTGGATAACAAATTCAACATCCATCCATCCGAAGATATCTGCTTGCGCTGGATTGGAAGGATTATTCTGCTAGGAGAAGTGACTGACATAGTATTTTAGTGTTTTGATGCTAATCTTTCCTTTATTGGGGCTTCTAGCAAAAGAAGCCCATTTTAGAGAACATTCACCCGGTTTATATTTGGATGACATAGCACTCCAATTATCCCAATCTGTAAGAAGCTCTTTATCGGAGATATTATGCAGTGCTATTCCGATTCTTAGCCAACTCCAATAATTGTCTGCATAGCGCGGATGTATGTTATCGAGCAATAATCTAGCCTGCTGTATTCTGTGGGATGTGCTTATGGAAGAAGGTTGGTAATTATTTGATATGTTGTAGCTACGCTTATTATTAGCTTTAGCTTTGTTTTCTCCTACAATTTTGATAATCCAGTCTGGTGCATTTGCAGCATGGAAATTATTTATATTCCAATAGCTGAGGAATTGATACTTTCTACCTTCTGGGTGCAAGGATGGTGGAATGACTGACAACATATTTGTACCGCGAAATTCAAGCATCTCGTTGCTGTTGGAGGTTTTGATAATTTGCGATCGCCATTTGTTGGAATTCGGTAATTTGTATAGATATTGCGCCCGGTAAGGTTTACCGGATGTCCACGCTGCGGTAGGCGGAAGTAGAGAGTGAGCAGTTTCTAGAAGATTGTGGGTTTCGTATTTGTTGCAATTGATTTCAATCAGTTTGTGGTAAGCTGCTTTACCGTCGCAATCGATAGTTATGAGGAACTCGTCGTTGAATTGCTTTCCGAGGATAAGCCCTATTCCAGTGGGCTGGATTTCGTATCTTTTACCATTTCTGTTGAATACAGCAACTTTTCCCTTACGTATAAGTTGAGATTTCAACTCAACAGCAGAGAATGGGAATTGTTGCCAGTTATATCCTTGACTTAATTTATGGATTGTGGGCGCTAGTTTCCAATACCAAGGTATAGCTTCTAGTGCTTCTATTAAGGAAGTCATACTTATAAATAATTACCACCTTACTTGCAAGTAAAAATTATTCTTTATAGAAAATAGGATACCGAAGTACCCTATTTTATAAATTTTAATTTTCGTGATTTAAACCTTCATTAACCATTTTAACAAGGCTGTGATTATCGAATTTCTGTAATGCCCTTATTAACTCTAGAAATTGATGCCATTTATTCTCAGAATATTTATCTTCTGGATTAAATTCTAAAGTATTGCAGAACGCTTGATAATCGTTGTGCCAATAAAATTTGTTTAATCCAGTAATGAATTGCTCTATTTGTTCTTTGTTCATGATAGCGTAGGTAGATTTTTTTGATCGACTCAAAACTATGATTTAGATTTAATTTATAGAGTATTAAATTAAATCCGAAATAGGAAATAATAATTATTATTTCTTATTCTATTTATTTAAGATTATCAGCGCCAATAATATCTGATAAGTATTGATTGCATTTTTGAATAGCTTTGAGGCAGATTTGCTCATCAAACATTGCAATATGGCATTGTTCAGGAGAAATATTTAATTCTGCTGCAAGCCATTTATAGGCTTGGCTTCTGGTTAAATATTTATCTTTCCAGATTTTATCAAAAGAATTGTGGCATGAATTTCTTAGTTTCCTTAATCTTCTATTTGCAACTGTACCCATCGGATTTTTTGTCCCAGGATGACATCCAACATAAGCATCACATTCCTTACAATAATAAAAGTACTTTTTTGAGTAAGGTTTGTTCTCAGTTTTATAAATTTTTGAGCCTTGAACTAATTTGGTGAGTTGTCCGCAATATGAACATATTACTTCCATATTTCAATCGAGAGTTATAGCATTGATTGATGTTTATCAGTAGCTAGTGAACTAGCTACTGTATTAGCTAACTTATGAAAATAATGTTTATGACTAATTAGACAATTGCTAATTTTGCTGTTAACGCTGATTCAAAGGTAGGCTTAAATTTACCGTTTTCCCAATCCCAATTCCACCATCCTTTGCTATGAAGAAACAAGGAATGCATTAGTTTAATTTGGGTAGGAGATATCCTGAAGCTACTTTGAGGATGTGCGTTATTTTCAACCAATTTAGCTAAGATAAAATCAAACTCCGGAGTAATTTCTTTACAATTTTGCAAACAGATTTCAAGCATCAAAGCTTGCAGCATCAGCGCTGCATCGGGTGATTGCGATTTGTTAGCTTCAAGGGCAAGATGTAAGTTAGCGATCGCCTTATCGTCTTCATGATTTGTGGCTTGAAATCTTTGTGGTAAAGATATTGTTGAAGCAATCTCTACAATTTCCCCATTTGGTAATAACTGTACGGTTGCGATAGGAAAATATTTGGTTGAATCTTGCGGATTAGCTTTGGCTCTAGCCTCGGTTTTGGTAGGACTAATTTTCTGATATTCAGTTTCAGAGCTTTTCAGAGCATAGAATAGATTGTGTTGAGTAGCTGCGTTTGCTGTTAGATACGTGTGTTCGTACTTGATAGGTGAAATGCAG
>JBCBQE010000203.1:0-9088 GCA_039820385.1 Cyanobacteria bacterium J06635_10 | reverse complement strand
AGAAACTTCATTGTATAGAAGTTTAAAAACTGAATAATAGTTTATGGTTTGCTAGAACTGTTACTGGTGCACGAACAAAAAATTATGGACAATGAAAGTCTAGCTATAAACCATCAACGGGAGAGTGAAATGCAATACAAATAGAAATGGATGATTTTTCTTCTTGCAAAGTCAAACACTACTTTCGATTTCAAACAAAATATAAAGAACTTTTGCTTGAGATAAAACTCCTCACCCCTATGACCACCGAGTAAAGGAATCGTAACAACTATGAACTCGAAAGCATTACCGCGCCAAATAAACAATGTCGAAGTAGGTGTTTATGAGTGCGAAATCAATCTCAAATTTCGGCTAATCGAGGAAAAGAGTTTATTGGGCGATCGCGAACAACTCTTACAGGTGCTGCTAGATGCATTAACCGAAGGTTCTGACGACTTTTTGGAGATGTTGCAGCAGGCTGTGAAGGTTCATGAGACAACAGAGTTAAAAGCTTCACCGCAAATGCGACGACAGCTAATGCGGTTGCGTAACTCTACCGAAATGAACCAGTAGAAGACGGCAGTCGTACCTTCTTAGCGGCAGATTGTGTAGCGAGTAAAGAAAAACAACAGGAGAGAATTTGGTTAATTTTTAAGTTTGAATCCGCAACTTAATTTTTTCCACAACAAGCTAATTGGTATTATTCAAGCTGTCAGGTTTCCAAAGCTGAGTGAAAGCCTCGCTTGTATTCTCGAAACGCCACTTCAGTTGCGTCTACCCAGCATCTACGCAGGTTTATAACGGGGTTGCGTCTACAGTAACCCTCACTCAAGATGAAAGTATAAAATGGAATTGGGTGCCTACTAATCAGAATTCACGACTGCTTAAGGGCTGGGTTACGGTCTACGAAGAATATTGAGATACCAGGAAAGAAGAGATTTGATACAATTACACCACCGTCCTGTGGTATTCGTACCCGACCTTAAGAAGGCATACAAATAGCCGCCAGTTTTTCACGGACTATATTCCCTTAAAAAGCATTTGATGAAAATTGCTATTTTATTCATGGCTCAAGATTCGATAAGTCATCCTCATAGTTCCCCCAATTTTGTGTACCTAGAGTTGAGATAGAAGTAATGCGTGGGGTGGCGGGCACTCATAAGAATTTTTTTAGAATCAAAAAATTCTCATGGGAACCCTCGGCGAGGGAAAAGTCAACCTTTCTCCCATGCATACTTTAAACAATTAAGATACAACACTAGGTTTTATTTCAAGTATAAGTATTATAGAACACCAGTCTTAAATATTGTTCCTATTGAATGCGTTCAATTCATAAGTGAGGTCTTATTGGTTTTTAATTCTTGCTACAACTGATCTTTCCTTCTAGCTAAGGATACATTATCTGCTAATTGACTACCTAATGATTACTTATCTTTTCATACCTGTAAATACGAATAATTACTTAAAACTCATCCAAGTTTATCTGATTAGTTACAGGGTTCCCATTCAAAATTTTTAATGGGTTCGGGTCACCCGCATTATTCTGTAGGGACTTACTATAAAGTGATTCACCTTGCCATTAAATTTAGGGGTTAACCGAACGTGCCGACAAATCCGGCAAGCGCATCCAGTCTCGGTTTTTTATGGACATTTTGTCTAAGGCGCTTGCGGGAGTTGTCCAAGGTTTATGCAGGGGTATAAAAGGTATAAAAAATTTAAATCAGAAGTATCAATTAGCTAAACCATGTTCCAAAGCGAATCGAACTAACTCAGTACGGCTATTCGTTCCAGTTTTACTAAACAAACGACTAACGTATTTTTCTACGTTGCGAACGCTTGTATCCAACCGGCGAGCAATTTCTTTATTCATTAATCCTTCAGCAACTAGATTTAAAACGCTTTGTTCTCTAGGAGTCAAGTCTATATTGAAAGGGGCACTTGATTGAGTAATGGCAGTTTTTTGAGTTAGTAGCGCCTTTATTTGAGCTATCTGAGAGGCTAGTTCAGCTAAATCTGGGGTAACTCCATCTTCTACACCCCCGCTTGTCTTCGCGACGCGACGAGTAAGCAAATTTTCCACGATTGCGACTAACTCATCCGGATCGAAGGGTTTGGGTAAATAGGCATCAACACCAGCTTGATAACCTTGAATGCGATCGCCAGTCATCCCTTTCGCAGTTAAAAATATTACTGGTAATGTCTTAAAACGAGTATCATCCCTGAGTTGCTTGAGAAATTGATAACCATCCACTTGAGGCATCATAATATCGGAGATTACCAAATCTGGTGTATTTTGCTGCATCCACTCCCAAGCATCACGGGCGTTACTGGCAACTTGAACGTTGAAATTACTTGCTTCTAAGTAATCTTTTACGGCTTCGCGCAATCCGGGTTCATCATCTACCAGTAACAGTTGTGCTGTCATCTCAATAATCCTGCATTGTACTTTTTTTCCAATGTAGCGAAATTTGGTGACAATTTACTGTCAAGATGGTCGATAGTTGATACTTACCGCCCTTCCCCTCTGCTTACTACTAACAACTAACAACTACTCAATTCCCGGCTCTACGATTACCGATGACGAGAGGAGGAAGAGGGTGAGAAATTTCATCGGTAATCGCCAGAAGCGGCAAAGGAGTAACCACTAACTCCTCATAGCCATTCAATTTTTTCAGCTTGAGAAGGTAATTGTGCTTGCTGTTGCCCTAGGAAACGCGCCCTCGCAGTAAACAAGCCAATTGGTGTGTTAGCTAAGTCTACAAGGCTGGCTTTGCCAAATATCGCTTTTAAACTATTTTTGGGCAGTTCCTTAAGCAACCAACGCGCCAAGCGATAGTAGTATTCATTAAGTGTTATCTCACGCATCAATTCTATGCCGTGTAGTTCGTGGAGATAGCGATTTGAACGCCCATAACGTCGCCATTGACTTTCTAGTTCTTTTAATGTAGAACGATGACGATGTTGGACAATTGCTTCGGCTGCAAATTCTAAATTTCCAATTTCAAGATGCAAAATTCGCCAACATAAATCGGCATCGCCCCCGGTTGTTAAATAAGGACGAAATAATCCTGCTTTTTCTAATGCCAAGCGACGAATTGCTAGATTTGCAGTTTGTCCGTAAGCACAAAATTTATTCGCTAATGTATGTTTTTGGGATAAAGTTTCTTGCTGGTCTGCGTATTTTTCTAATAAGCTATTACCAGGTAAAGCCGTAATTTCACCAGCAACGATTACCACATTTTGATTGACAAAAGGCTGGACTAATGCTTCCAACCACTGTGGCTGGGGACGGCAATCTGCATCGGTAAAAGCAATAATTTCGCCCCCAGCTTCACGAATGCCTGTGTTGCGTGCAGCGTAAGAACTTTGAATTTCGTTTTCGCTCAAAGCGCGAATTTGAATCGGGCAATTTAAGGCAGCAAGTTTTAATATTTTAGAAGTGTCATCGCTACTGTTATTGTCAACCAATAAATACTCTACCCGCTCTTTTGGATAGGTTTGAGCCAATAGACAATTAATTAATTCTGGTAAATCTGCCGTACCGTTATAAATAGGAATTATTACCGATACCTCTGGTTTAAAGGTATTGGCGCTGCTTGTCTTAAAAGACTCGTTATTCATAAATTCGAGATTTTTGACTAGGAATTATTGGTTATTAGTTGTTTACTATTAACCCTCTATTTTTCAGTATTCCCAATTCAAAAACTATTATCTATGAATAATTTAAATAAATATAGAAAGCAAAGAGAGTTCAAAATTTGAATTTAACAACAATCAGCCACCAAACTTTATCATCTGGGTAGGATTTCGGGGTTGTGCCTTCATTTCAACCATTCAGTGTTGGTAGCGGGTTAATCCACCACCAACGCTACTAAGACTAATAAATCATAACTAATAACTGTTTAACTCTTCGGAAACACCTTTGTGTTTACGAGAAAATTGGTTTTGCGAAGGAGATGCAAAGTAGTTGTTTGATAAAATCGAGAGCGCCCGCGCATAATGAGGATCGCCTTTTGTTCCTAGCAATCTTGGATCAGAAGCAAGGCGACGTTGCTGTGATGCTGTTAAATCCATTTCGATATCGGGTGTAATTCCCTTTTTATTGATATCAGTTCCGTCAGGAGTATAGTAATGAGCAATAGTAATTGCGACACCAGAACCATCTACTAGTTCGTGGACTGATTGTACTAATGCTTTACCAAATGTTTTTGAGCCAATTACAGTTGCTCGCTTGTTATCCTTAAGTGCGCCTGTAAGAATTTCGCTAGCACTGGCTGAATTACCATCTACTAAAACTATCAATGGGCGATTTGTCAAAGCTGTGCTGTTGGCTTTTGTCAGTTCGCTTCCGCCTTTTCGATCTTCAGTCCGAACAATTGCACCTTTGTCAAGCCACATCCGAGCGATTTCAATGCTTGCATTTAATAAACCACCGGGATTTCCTCGCAAATCTAACACGAAGCCGTCAACGTTACTCGCATTCAATTTACGGATAGCTCGCTGCATTTGTTCTGCTGCATGAGAACTAAATTCTTGCAAGCGGATATAGCCAATCTGACGATTACCTTCTTTTTTTAAGGTATAGCGCACTGTTGGCACTTCAATAGTAGCCCGCGTTAGTTTGACATCAAATTCCCTTTGAGTAGCTCTTCCCAAGCGCAAATTAATGGAAGTACCCACCTTACCTCGAATTAACTTCGAGGCATCTTCTATTTTCATATTTTTGGTGGATTTTCCGTCAATAGCCAAAATTACATCGCCTGCTTTAATACCTGCCTTCAATGCTGGAGAATTTTCTAAAGCTTCTACAACCGTTAAAAGCTTAGTTCGCTTATCTTTTTCCATGCGAATACCAATCCCGGAAACTTCCCCAGAAGTCTGAGAAGTAAGAGCCTGGTACTCATTGGGATTCATAAAACGAGTGTATGGATCGTCCAATTTTTTTAACGCTTGGCGAACCGCAGTATAAGCTTGTTCGCGAGAAGTATAATTTTTGCTTAACAAAGTCTTCCTGGCGGCTAACCAATCTTGATTGTTAAACGATCCGTCTACATACTCGCGATTCACTAATTGCCATACTTGGTCAACAACCGCTTTCGGACTATCCTGTAGAGCAGCATTCACTTGACGACTCCAAGCTGGGCCAAATACAGATACTGCTGCTGTAGTCGCTATTGCTCCACCAATAAAAGCCGATCGCAGCGGCGAGTAACGTTTCGCTGATTGTTTCATTTATATTTGCACTTTGGAATTGTGTTTTTGACAGTTTAGCAATCGGGTAATTCAGAAACTGATAAGTTTTGCTATTCAGTATCTGACTTCCTGACGCTCCTGAGGGGAAGTTTTTCTCAAAACACTCTTATTAGCTCTCAATCGGGTTTCTTAATTTAGTAAATTTATTTTGCAAGCTTAATTCTTTGTTATGCCACTTTCATCAGTGTCATACTAGCACCCGATTTTACCTTGTTTTATAGAGATTATCACTTAGGTGTATTAGTTACATGAACTCTGAATTTTACCCTAGCTACAACTAACCATTTTATTCGGGTTTACCATGAATCGTAAAGTAAACAATGACCGATTTTCTAAAAGTGCAAGTCAATATAAAAAACGGTGGCGTTTTTTACAAAAATTTGCAATTGGTGTTAGCCTTTTAGTTGCCATTTGGTTATTTTTTACTACTATTACTGTATTATTTGCATCTTCCAAGCCCGTAGATGTGTTTTTTGTTTTGGGCGGTAGTATCAAACGAGAAATGTATGTTGCCGAAGCAAAGCAAAAATACCCGGAAATCCCTATTTTAATTTCTAGCGGTTCTTCCGATCCTTGTATTTGGCTAATTTTTCAACGGCAAGCTGCACCGATGCAGAAGGTTTGGTTAGAAAAATGCGCCGACTCTACTTTTGACAATTTCTATTATAGTATTCCTATTTTGCAGCGGTGGGGCGTGCATAAGGTCAAACTAATTACCTCTAGGACACATTTACCACGAGCTAAATGGATGGCACAAATACTTTTAGGTGCTCATCGAATTTGGGTAGAACCTGACATAATTGATGAAGTTGGCGTTCCCGGAAATCGCGAATATTGGTGGAAAACTGGTTTAGATATTACTCGCAGCATATTTTGGGCGGGTTTTAGTCAATTTATCCAACCACAATGTTCTAAGGTCATACAACTAAGTAAAGTGAATTTACAAGAATGGGAAAGTCGTGGTTTTAAATGCGAACGTCGAGGAAATTTAAAAATTAGGAGTTAGCAGTTAGTTGTTAGTTGTTATAGAAATTTTATCTTATTTCTAATTGATAATTGATAATTGATATAGGCACTTTATTAAAATATTTTTTTTGAAATTCTTCTTCGCGTACTGCGGCAAAAAAAATTTCGATAGCCGTTTCTAGTTGACTAGAATTTTTCTGAGGTTTATGACTGAATATTAAATAATTATCTTGCGATTTTATTGTAAAACCTAAAGCTTTTAAAGCTTGAAAACCTAAATGCAAGGTTTGGTTGGTAATACATAGTTTTTCTAAAATTTGCACGCGAGTTACCAATTGATTTGTACGGCTCAGATATTTGGCTATTCCTACGAGGGTAACCCAAATTTTTTCTGGTGCTTGAGTATTGAGTTTTGACCATGCTAATGCTAGCGGTTGATTTTTGGAGCAGGATCGTCTTAACCATATTCGCAAATCATCCCAACTTGTCGGGCATTCTTTGAGGATAAGGGGAGAGTTCGATAATGATGGATAATTATTTGGGGAAATATTACGCCAGTCTAAAATTAATGATAAATCTTGAGAAGCTCGATTTATGGAATTTTCGCAGGGACGTATTGCGATCAGTCGAATTTCGTAACGTTTTTTAAAAGTGTTGTAGTCTAGTTCAACTATACAATCGCATTTCCTTGGTGGTAATTCATCTTTATAATGCCCCCACCATATTCCAGGAAAACGATTTTTAGTAGAGTCGTCGCGAATATCAAATTCTGTTTTGATATACTGAATCTTTTTT
This sequence comes from Cyanobacteria bacterium J06635_10, assembly GCA_039820385.1. Taxonomy (GTDB): domain Bacteria; phylum Cyanobacteriota; class Cyanobacteriia; order Cyanobacteriales; family Nostocaceae; genus Rivularia. Next base: position 2,095 of record JBCBQE010000203.1, on the reverse strand, counting down.
CCTCGCGCATCTTGTTGATTGCGATGCCAAGTATTTTCAAACCAACAGTTTTTTATCAATAGTTTCGGTACCGGATTACCCATTCCGCAGGGTTCTAGTAGTTTTAGTTGCCAAAACAATTCTTTATTTAAGTCTGCGACAGTTACAATTAAGTCGGCCTCTATTGTCACTTTTGGTGTTGTACCGACTGTTATTTGTCGCAACCTTTGGTTAATTGCTTCTGTAAATAAAGGAATATTTTCTATCGGAATACTCAAACCTGCTGCAAAAGGATGTCCCCCGAAACGATGCAGTAAATGTGCTTGCCCTTTGACTAATTGATATAAATCTACTGAGTTAACTGAACGTGCTGAACCCCTTGCCAGAGCAGGGGATGAGGGGGAGAGGGGGGAATTGGGGGATGGGGGGATGCTAAGCCACAGAGAAGTCACGGTTCCCGAGCCAGTGCTCCGCCATGGTTCCCAAGGCAGCCCCGTGCGGAGGCTCCCTCCGTTGAGGGGACTGCCGCCGCGTTGTAGCAACTGGCGTTCCGTTGTAGCAAGTGGCGCAACCCGTAGGGGGAGATGCGGGGAAGAATTTTCTTCTTGTCTCCTTGTCTCCTTGTTCTCTACTATTTCCGTACTCAACAAAATTGTCGGTCTTCCTGTCTCTTGTGCTACTTGTCCTGCAACTAGTCCTAAAACGCCTACTGCCCATTGAGGGTCTGAAAGGACTATAACACTGGTGGTTGAAAAGTCTATTTGGGAAAGCTTTTGGGTTACATGACGGGTTACATCTTTTTGTAAAGATTTACGGCGAGAGTTTGCGAGTTCGGTTGCTTCTGCTAGTTCGTAAATACGCTTTTGATCCTTGCTAGTTAGTAATTCTACGCAAAAACCCGCATCTCCTTGAATGCGGCTGACAGCATTGATTCTTGGTCCCAAACCAAAGGAAATATCTGTAGGGCGATCGCCGTTTTTCTGGCACAATTCTAGTAGTCTTCCTACTCCTGGTCTTCTCCTTGCTGCTGGTGGTTTTTTAAAGTCCTGTTGCAGTCGTTGAATTCCTAGCTGGGCTAAATAGCGGCAGTCTCCACTCAATTGTACTAAGTCGGCGATTAATCCTATTGCTACTAAGTCTAATAAATCTTCTAATGGCTGTTGCGCTCTTTGTGGCAAGCTGATGTAAAGAGCTTCTACTAATTTGTAAGCTACTGCCACCCCCGAAAGATAAAATAATTGATGGGATTCGGGCAAGTTGCGGGGATTTACGATCGCGGTTACGGGTGGACGTTCTGGGAGTAATGTGTGATGGTCTGTAACAATTATATCTATACCTAAGTTCTTTGCATAGATAATTTCATCAGTATTAGTGCTACCAGTGTCGCAAGTGACAATTAACTGACATCCTTGCTGTTTAAGCCGATCTATTCCTGGAATATTTAATCCGTGGGATTCTGTTAAACGATTAGGTATGTAGTAATATAATTGCGTATTTTTGGTAAAAAACTGTCCCAAACCATCCCACAATACTGCTGTGGAGGTGATACCGTCAGCGTCGAAATCTCCCCAAATTACAACTTTTTCGTTGGCATTTTGCGCCTGTTTCAACCTCTCCACCGCGAGTTGCATTTCTCGTCCAAATTCAAAGGGACTTGCTGGTTGATAACTTTGGGGATTAATATGATTTTCTAACTGGGTTTTATCTCTAATTCCTCGTTGCCATAACAATTGCGCTGCGAAATTTCCTTTGGATGTAGAAGATATATATTGTTTTACTATTTCTAAGAACCATTTGGGTGGAGTTTCTGTTGATACAAGAATCCACTGTTGTTCGCACATCATAGGATTTTAGATTTTAATTCTCTTCATTAAGTTCTCTTAATCGGTACTTCTTGAATATTAGCTAAGTTTACTAGAGTATTATCGACTCGGGGTAAGTTTTGAGACGATGATTCTTCTTCAGGATCAACTAATACTCTTTGACAGCGATAAGCATACTGACAATAATTACACGTTTTACTACCTTCAGATACTTGAGGAAATTGTTCTCCTTGTTGATAGGATTTTAGCGATCTAGTTAGTTTCTTCAAATGTTGATTGAGTTTCTTTTCGGT
>JBCBQE010000202.1:0-9090 GCA_039820385.1 Cyanobacteria bacterium J06635_10 | reverse complement strand
AATAGTGAGATCGATCGAAGCTTTTAACTAAATTTACTTAAACGCACAACTCTAAAACAACAGAGCAGACAAACGAAATTTATTTGATGTTAAATTTATTTATGATTTTCGATGTTTTCCGATTTTTTCTGAGAATATAATTTACTCAGTATTTTTACCATTAAAATACTAGTGTAAAAGGAATAAAAATGTATCATGGAAAACATTTCATTGGACTTAGATAATATTTTACCATCACTAAATTTTGATACGGAAGAATCTGCCTTAATCGACGCGATCGAAAGAATATTACCTAATGTTAATAATCCAAATTCTTTACTCGGAAATCTTTTCAATACATACCAAGACGACATAGAGCAGTTTTTGGATCTAGTTCCAACTACTGACTCATTAGATATAGGAAATGATGTTCTAGGCACATTTGTAAACTCAATTATTCCCGAAGTAACAAATGAGGTATCATTCCTTGATAACTTACTAGATATTACTGGTGTTTCGTCCCAGAATTCAATATTTGATTTTATAACCAGCAGATCCAATACTGTATCTACTTTTGACCTAGAAGCCGATCTCACCAACGAGAATAGCTTTTATAATCTTCCTTATCCAAATGATTTGCGATTAAATGCAGATGGAAGTCCCGATTTACGTGGCTTTCCAATTCCAGATAACAATATATTTGCTCGAAGTATTAAGAGCATTGCCAGCGATCGATCCGGTTTTCCTACCAACTCAGCAGGCTATTTTCGATTCAACTCACCTGTTGCTCAACAAGATGTCGATCGAGTAATTGCAGCAGATACCGATTCACCGATTTTATTAATAGATATCGATCCAGACTCTCCTAATCGAGGTGAGCTACTACCAACTGTCGCGTCAACTTTTAGACCAGATCTTAGTTATGTCCCATCTTCCTTGCTCTCAGTTGCACCCGCACCCGGTATCATACTTAATCCCAATCGTACCTATGCTTACGTAGTTAAACGCTCTCTTAACAACGCAAATGGCAGTTCCCTAGGAGTTTCCCCAACCTTAGAAAAATTAATAAATGGCGATACCCTCGAAGGGGAACTAGGAACTGAAGCTCAAGAACTTTATCAACCACTTTGGGAAACACTTAATAATATTGAAGTGAACCTTGATGAAGTGGCAGCAGCGACTGTATTTACCACAGGTGATGTAGTATCAGAACTTGCTCAACTATCAGATAACATTCTAGAACGCTACGATGTTACCATCGAAAATTTACAACTAGATCCAGAAGATGGTGCGAGCAATCCTGGCTTCTACGAACTACAGGGAACAGTTCAGATGCCACAATTTCAGACGGGAACACCCCCATTTAATACCGAAGGACTTTTTGAGTTTGCTCCAGATGGTTCCCTTATAGAACAGCGTACCGAAGAAATTCCCGTTGTAATTACTATACCTAAAACACCGATGCCAGATGGGGGTTATCCCTTAGTAGCTTACTACCACGGTTCCAGCGGTTTGAGTACTCAAGTAGTAGATAGAGGCCCCATAACCGAACCAGGTGGGGAACCAACTCCCGCACTAGGGCCAGCATTTGTAGTTGCCGAAAAGGGATTTGCAGCGGTGAGTAGCGCTTTAGTGCTTAATGAAGAACGTTTTCCCGATAATTTCGCAAACACTTACACCAATCCGTTGAATTTAGCAGCTTTCCGAGATACCTTCCGACAAACTATAATCGAACAACGGCTACTACTAGAAGCTTTAGAAGATTTAAAAATTCCCTCAGAAGTCATAGGTTCCGATGGAGATGTTCTGCTTCCCACAGGAGAAACCCATTTTCGATTCCAAAGTTCACCTGTTATGGCTTTAGGACAGTCTTATGGAGCCCAGGTAGCTAATATAATCAGTGCTGTAGAACCAAAAATTGGCGCTGTAGTACCAACTGGTTCCCCTAGCTTTTTCGCCTTGCAAATTATTGAAAACGACGATTTGGCAGATCTTGCTCGTTTGCTTTCAGGAACTCTACAGCCCCTTAATCCCCTTTATCCCGCTCTCAACTTGATTGGAACTGCATGGGAAGCAGTAGATCCCATTGTTTATATGCCCCGTATTGCAAAACGACCATTACCCGGCCATCCAGTACGTTCAATATATCAGCCCGTTGGTCAAGGAGACACCATAGTTTCCGAAGCCATATTCAATGCAAACGCCCTTGCTTCTGGAGTGCAACAGGCAGGAAACATACTTTGGCCAGAAATGCAAGAATCTCTTGTTCTCTCTGAGTTAGATGGTATTATTACTTATCCAGTTAGTAATAATTTATTATCCTCAAACGGAACACCTTATACAGGAGTCGTCGTTCAGTACGAAGGTGATGGCATCACCGATCCGCACAACATTTTTGCTCAACTAGATGAAGTAAAAGAACAATATAGTTCCTTCTTTGAGAGCTTTCAGGAGACTGGAGTAGCTGTTGTTCCCGCGCCTTAATTTTCTGTAACAGGGGTGAGAGGAGGAAAAAAATAGCTTTTTGTCTAGGTTGCAGCCGTACGGCCGATCGCGATCTACTCAGTATAGTGTGTGATAATTGTTAATTGTTAATCGATCATTGATCATTGATAATTGTTAATTGTCTTGCAAAGTTTCAATCATTAAATCAACTTGTTGCTGTCGCTCTTGTAAAAAATTTTCACATTCTCGTAAAGACTTGACAGCAACACCAAACTGTTCAAAAACTTCTTCTAACTGTAATTCTCCTGCTTCAATGCGAGATATTATAGTTTCGATTTCTGCTACCTTGGTTTCGTAATTCCAATTTTTTTTCATGGCGATAAGTAAGTCAGCGTTGAAAATAGTAATTAAGATAAGAGAGTAGAGAGTAGTGAATAGTGAGTGAGTAGCAATAAGGCTTTAAAATTGATTTACTATACCGCTCTCCTTTTAAAGCAGAGGGGAAAGGGGTGAGGTTAAGAATTTTATGATACATAAAAGGCGAATTATCTTTAATTTTTAATTTCCATAACTTTCACCTTCGCCGCACCTTTACCCAATTGTATTAATAACTCTTCTCCCACAACTAAGTCCGAAGCATCCCGAGCAATACTTCCATTTTCTTGTCTTACCACTGCATAGCCCCGTTGTAAAACTGCCCTAGGGTTTAAAGTTATTAATTTTTGTCGTAATATCTCCAAACGCTGCTTTGCTGTTTGTGACTTTGAATTCATTGCTTGTAAAAGCTTTTCGCGCTTCCAAGCCAAAGCCTGTATTTCTTGTGAAACTTGCTTATCTAACTGATATTGCTGCAAACGATTCTGTAATGCTTGTAACTTATTCCCAGCCGATTCCATTCGGAAATTCACAACTTCAGATAAAGCCGTAACCCGAGCATAATGTTGATTATATAAATCGTAGAGGGATGGTACAACTAATTCCGCAGCCGCTGTTGGAGTATGTACGCTTTCATCAGCAGCCAAATCCGCTAAAGACTCATCTCTTTGATGCCCGATACCAGTAATTATTGGAATCGAACAATCTGCGATCGCCCTTACCACTCGCTCATCATTAAAGCAGGCTAACTCTTCAACCGCACCACCACCACGCCCTAATATCAACACTTCTGCACGTCCATCATTTTCCACCCTTTGAATTGCTTTTACAATAGAATTCGGCGCTTGTTCACCTTGTACCGTCGCCGGGGAAAATAAAACCTGTAATCCGGGATACCTAGACTTAAGTGTTTTCTTGATATCACCCCAAGCCGCAGCAGTAGGAGAAGTGACAACAGCGATAGTTTGCGGATGAGTAGGAAGCGGTTTCTTTCTTTCATCATCAAACAAACCTTCCGCATCCAAACGATTTTTTAATTGTTTGTAACGCAAAGCCTGCAAACCTTCACCTGCGGGTATAGCTTGCCACACGCTAAGCTGATATTCTCCCCGTACCGGGTAAAGTCTAATGCTACCTAAAACAATCAATTGTTCTCCAACAGTAGGCATTTGAGCCAGTCTTGACAGTTGAGTTTTCCAAGTCACGCATTTAATAGAAGCATCGCCATCGGTATCTTGCAAAGTAAAAAATAATCCCGCACGATGGTTATTTGCACTAGAAACCTCACCAGTTACCCAAACTTGTCGTAATATTGAATCTTCTTGCAACAGCAATTGGATATAGTCAGTTAAACCAGCCACCGACAAAGCCGAATCGGGAATAAAAGAGTTTTTTTGAGTGGAATTCATGCTTTTTCAGTTAACAGTTATCAGTACCATGACAGTTATTTGTCAAGAAGTCTATAAATTTAATTCATAAAAGACACATACAGCCTTTTATAATCTTTCCGGGTTGTGTAAAAAAAATAACTATCTACCTCTGGGTACTAATTAAGGCTTGAAAAAGCGTGAGGTACTATGATTTGCCTTGATGAAGAAGGCAAATTAGATCTAACCGAAACTCAAATAATGAAAGATCTAGGATGCATTTTTAATTTATCCCCAACAAGGGAAAGATGTTTGATTCGATCGGTTTACGAGCTTCGCGCACCACTTATAGTTACTTACAAACAACTCATAGAAAAAGTATTTACTTTAGTTCACAACGGTGCAATGCAGACTTTGGCATTTACGATGGTCGAAGTTAAAATTTATGAAGTACCTCAACAGCAATTACTAAAATTTTTTATTGAGATTTATCAATAAAATTAACTAAATTTTAAAAAATAATTCATATTATTAATAATAATTTATGTGATTTTAAATCTAGATAAAAAATAGTTTGCAGTAACTTTTATCTGTAAATACGGCTCTTTTTTATCTTTAAAAGTAATTATAAACCTTATATTATAAATTGTAAAACATATAACATTGATAAAATTTAATAATTTTTTAACATAATAATTGAAGTTTATTAATTTTTGATTATCATGTATGTAAAGAAGCGTTACGCATTACAAAACCATAGCTAGAGAAAAAATGCCTAGATACAGTGTATTTACCTATCAAACTCCTTTTGAGAATGAACCCTACCAAGAATCAAGTACAGATGATTTAGCAACCGCTAGAAAATACTTTGAATTAGCAAAAGAATGGAACTACATGGTGGTGCTATTAGATACTGAGAATATGAAGAATATTGATACTTACCAAAGTGACATTGAACATCCCTACGATTGGGAACCGTTTATTTTGATGGGAAATGGATTATAGAGCAATATGGTATTGCTGAACTTAGTAATTACTCCAAGGGCTCTCGAAGAGTAGAGTCGCAATTGGCGCAATCTTCACGTCGTGAATTCCCCTACCGCAAAGGGAAGTTTCCTCCGAGTAAAGCAAGTGGGATTCTGTTGTCGTAAGTGGTTAAGCCTAATGGTCACTGATAACATATATGGGAAGATTGAGGCAATCCCAATGGTGTGGCAGCGTCCAGATGGTAGACAGGCTAATGAACTTCGTCCAGTAATTTTTGTAAAAGATTTTACAAAATATGCAGATGGTTCGGTTCTGGCAAAGTGTGGTGAAACTCAGGTACTTTGTACTGTTAGCCTTAGCGAACGGGTCCCGAGATTTCTCGTAGATAGTGGTAAAGGTTGGTTAACTGCTGAGTATCGAATGTTGCCCGGAGCAACTCAGCAGCGGCACGAACGAGAAACCATGAAGTTATCTGGAAGAACCCAAGAAATTCAGCGTTTGATAGGACGTAGTTTGCGGGCAGCGATGGATTTTGAGGCCTTGGGGGAACGTACTTTAACAGTAGATGCAGACGTACTGCAAGCCGACGCTGGAACTCGCACAACAGCAATCACCGGTGGATTTGTCGCATTGGCGATCGCGATTTCCAAGTTGATGAATGAAGGTGTTTTAGAACGTTCGCCAATAATCGGACAAATCGCCGCAGTTTCTGTAGGCTTATTAGAAGAGCAAGCATTTTTAGATTTAAACTATCCCGAAGACCTAGCTGCTACAGTGGATTTCAACGTAGTGATGAATCAAAATCAAGGAATCATCGAAGTTCAAGGAACCGCAGAAGAAGGAAGCTTTAGCCGTACCCAGCTTAACCAATTACTAGATTGTGCTGAGAAAGGAATCAACCAATTATTAGCAGCACAAAGAGAAGCTATCCCGCAGTGGGAGGAGATATTTGTCGGAAAATAGGTAAAAGGTAAGAAGTAAGGAGTAAGGGGTAATGTAATATAGTATCGAACAGGAGCAGCCCTAACTCCTAACTTCCCCATCCCCAAATATTCTTCCAGATATTAAAAGTTTCACAAAGTAAAAAGCAGAATGCCGATATCAGCGCTATGGTTATGCGAGAAGTGACCAAGGTTGTAAAGCAAAGCTCATGAACAAAAAAGTTGAAGTATTACCGGATAAGAATGCCCTGGTAGAACGGGCGCTTTCTCTAATTTTGTTAAAAATAGAAACTGCTATTCAACAGCGTGGACGTTTCACTATTGCCCTCTCAGGTGGTAGCACTCCTAAACCTTTATATGAAGCATTGGGTAAACAGCAGTTGCCTTGGGATAAAATTCATGTATTATGGGGTGATGAACGTTATGTTGCACCAGACCACCCCGATAGTAATCAGTTGATGGCACGTACTGCTTGGTTGGATAAAGTGTGTATTCCAGGAAAAAATATCCACCCTATGCCTACCGATGCAGCAGAGCCTGCTGAAGCTGCCGCACAATACGAACAAGAATTACATAAATTGTTTAATTCCAAGCCAGGAGAATTTCCCGCAGTTGACGTTATTTTGCTGGGAATGGGTGATGATGCTCATACTGCGTCTTTGTTTCCTAACACAGAGGCATTAAAAGTCACCGATAAGCTGGTTACAGTAGGCAACAAAGATAGTTCTGTGCGTCTTACTTTTACTTATCCATTTATTAACGCTGCTGAATGCGTCATATTTTTGGTTGCTGGTGAAAATAAAAGGCCAGCTCTAGCTCAAGTTTTTGCGCCAACAGCATCTGAAACTACTTACCCTTCTCGTTTAATTCAACCCCAAAAAGAACTTTTCTGGCTTTTAGATAAGGCTGCTGGTGCGGAACTCAAAGTTTAACGGCGAAATAGTAAGTAATTGCTAAAATCAAAAGCGACAGATGCTCGTCTGCTTGCCCGCACTATTTTATGATGAACTTGAAAAAAGGTTTAATTTCATGATTGTTTGCCCTAACTGCAATCATCCCAACCCAGATGGCGCTGTCCAATGCGAAGCTTGCTATACCCCGCTACCGGCAACTACTAGCTGTCCGAGTTGCGGAGCAACCGTGCAAGCAGATGCGTCTTTTTGCGGACAGTGTGGTTATAATTTACGCGCAGCGAATCCCGGAGTACCGCCAACCGTTGCTCCCGAAATTCCAGCAGAAGTAACGCCTTTGGGCAATCTGCCCCCCGAAGCTACCAGCCCAGAACCTTCCTCTTTACCACCAACAGCGGTAGCAACTCCCCAAGGATTAGAAACACCGTCTACCGAAGCTAGTTCTCCACCAAACATGCCCTCCGAACCTGAAAGCGGAGAACAAGAAATAGTTACTCCACCTCCAGCAGTGACACCACCCCCCATTAACATTGCTCAACCTGCACCTGCAATAGAATCCGAAGAAGAAGAAGCTTCTTTTCTTGAGGGATTACCAGATTTAACAATAGAAGCTGCATCTCCACCCGAGCCTGCACCCGAACCTGCACCTGCACCCACTGGGTCCCCTTCTCCTTCTAGAACTCAATTACAGCAGGTAAGCGCTCGCTTAGTTCATGTTAAAACCGACACACAAATCGAACTACCGCAAAATCTTTCCGTAATTCATATTGGCAAACCAAACGATCGCGTTCCCCCCGATATTGATATTTCCGGATTTGAAAACTCGGAAGTGGTTTCGCGAATGCATTCCGATATTCGAGTAGAAGGAGATGCTTACTATATCGAGGATGTAGGAAGTTCCAACGGTACCTACGTTAATGGAATGTCACTGCTACCAGGAAATCGTCACCGCTTGCGCCCTGGCGATCGCATTTCTATGGGTAAGGGAGATTTGGTTAGTTTCTTGTTCCAAATTTCTTAAGTATTTAGTAGTATTTAATGCTATTTAAAATGTAATTTCACTTACTTGTACTTTGAATCATTTCTCTACTTGCATAGCGAAGGAATTAGAGAAAAAGTCAAAAATTAAAAGTGATATTGCTTCATTCTAGGAAAGAGTAAAATTTAACCCCTCTCTTGATTTTTAGAGAGGGGTTCGCTATAGTCGGCGAAAATTTTATAGATTTTTAAAGATTAATTCCATTCGGCTAGAACGATTTTACCGATAGTTTTCCCCTGTTCGAGACGCTGATGAACATCCCGTAGATTGAGGGCGTTGATTGGTGTCAAAATATCCTTACAGGTAGTCATAAGAGTATTATTGTCAATTAACTGACTAATCTCATTAAGTAAATTACTTTGCTCTGCCATATCTTCTGTTTGATACATCGAGCGAGTAAACATAAATTCCCAAACCATACCAGCACTCTTACTCTTTAAAGTATCCATATCTAGCGGTTGTTCGTTTTCCACAATGGAACAAATCGTGCCTTGGGGTTTAATCGCTTTAGTCATAGCTTGCCAGTGTCCATCGGTATCGTTTAAGCAAAGAATATAATCGACATTTTGATAACCAATTTTCTCGATCTCATCCGCAAGATTATGTCGATGATTAACTATTTCATCAGCACCAAGTTTTTCACACCAAGCGATAGTTTCAGGACGAGAAGCTGTAGCAATAACATTAAGCTTGGCTAGCTTTTTCGCTAGTTGAATGGCAATAGAACCAACTCCCCCTGCACCATTGATAATTAAAATTGATTTACCCGCATCTGCTCCTTTTTTATCAATATTCAATCTTTCAAACAGAGCTTCCCAAGCAGTGATACCAGTAAGAGGAAAAGCTGCAGCATTAGCAAAATCTACATTCTTGGGTTTGCGTCCGACAATTCTGGCATCCACCAAATGAAATTCGCTGTTGCAACCAGCACGAGTAATATCTCCTGCATAAAAAACTTCGTCTCCAGGTTGAAATTCCGTTACTTCTTCTCCTACTTCTACCACTACACCTGCTGCATCCCAACCGAGAATGCGGGGTTCGGATTC
>JBCBQE010000201.1:0-9094 GCA_039820385.1 Cyanobacteria bacterium J06635_10 | reverse complement strand
CTTTAGCATTATCAGTTAATTCCAAATCTGAAATCACTGACGTTGTTAATCTTCCAGAAATTAAATCTCATCCCCGCTATCGCTGTGGCAATCATACAGAATATATTGCTAATTTTGCCTTACCACCTTATTTAAAACAGCAAAAGCCGACAAGAAATTTCGTAATGTCAAATAGTTAAGCTATTAGCTATTTATTAGGTGATGAAGAATCGAAGTAATTATAGTAATTAAACCAAAATTTTGTCATGCAGCTAATATCCAAAGAGACTACCAAAGAGAAGTTATTCAATATTGTTGTCAAAGCAAGTAATTTACAAGAAAGAATTGCTCTGCACGGTAATGGTAGTTACCAGAAAGATAAACTAAATTTTAGTGGTAGCAAGGAGCGTTGGGAAAAGTGGACTAAAACTGTTGCTAAAGGTAATAAAGAAAAATTTAATAGAAGACTAAAATGGGCTGGGTTAGAACGGGAAAAATTAACTTTTGTTCTTGCTGATTATTTCCCTTTAATAACAGAATTACCTGCTTGGGCAATTACTTTAGAAATCTCATGATTTTCACCGCATACAGAACGGATTTGTGTTTGTTTTAATCTGTTTGCTTGAGAACCATTAATACTTCCTAATAGAGTTAACAGCAAATCAGATTCAACTTTACGTTCGCTTTTGAAAGTGGAATAAAAAGGTATTGCTATAGGTAATTTTCCATCAGCTTTGATAAATTCTAGTAATTTTAGCTGAGATGCTTGTAATGTTCTACCTTTAAAACCCAGTGTTGCCATAGTTAAAATAGCTAAAGATGTAGAGAATGCACGGTCAAAAGTTCCAAAAGAAAAGTCTTCGTTTCTACTAGCTAATACTTCTTTTAATAGCTGTTGACGTAAATAAATTGCCGAATCATCTTCAGCTATTGCTAATGCTAAGAAATAATCTACTAAGTAAGGATTAGCAAAATATAATCCGCTACGATTTGACATCCCTGCTGTTAAAAACTCTACTGAAGTCTTTTCAGATAAACCCGCTTTTTTTCGTAAAGCTCTAATTAAACAGGTAGTGCTATAATCAGTCTGACACCAATGTTCGCAACTGCGATCCATTTTCATTTTATTGGCTTGTCGAGACTTGTCCCAAAGTTGGGGATAATATCCTCCTTTTCCGTCGCTGAATTGTTCTAATGCTTCGATGGATTCAGTAACATCTAAACTCTGTAAAATTAAAGCGGAATCCGTAGCTGTAATTAAACGGTTACTATGAAAAGCCCAAAGTTGTTCCTGACGTTTATCTAAAAGATACTGCTGCAACTTGTTGCAACTATCGGATAAATTAGCAACTTGTAAGGCTTTGAGAACAAAACCTAAAGGAACTAAATCTCCATAAGCAAAAGGTTGTTCTGGAGCAGGAGGAAAACAAGTCATAGCCATAACCTGCTCGCAAGCTTCCGTTGTCAATTTGCTTAGTGCTTCGTAGCTACGCTGTTTTCCCCACTGAATGCGTTTCACTGCAGCAGTACGTAAACCCGATTCCAAAAAGCTGTCTATATTACCATGTTGGAGGAAGAAAAGATTGCAGTTACCAGTGCGACTGAAATGAGATAGAATACCTGCGTGGATATGAGTTGGTAAGCGATTTTCAAATCTTGCTAGATAATAATCCTCTTTTTGCTCTCCCCCTTTAAAAGTTACTCCTACTGCCCGCAATAATTCATAATGTTTTTGAGTCGGTTTGCAATCAAAAATAGCCTGAGCTTTACCGCAACCATTTTCTAGCTTGAGATGGAGTAACACCGGAGCATATGGAGCTTGTTTTCCCAACCCCAGACAATCTGCACTATCGATATCAAATAACTCTAATTGCTTATTGTAGCGATTCGCTAAAGAGTTATCTGGTTCGGGAGCAACTATAGTTTCAGTAGTAATCCCATCTACTAATAGAGAATCATCATGGGGAGCTAAATATCTACCCTCACTACTTAAAACAACATGACTGTATTGCTCTAATTCTGTATTCTCTGGTAAGAAATACATAGCTCTAGTAACTTCATCTCCAGCGATTGGACGTACTGCTGGGAGATTAAATAGTACCATCCATTCTAAATTAGCAGGTAGCGATCGCAAAATTTCAGATATTAGCATTATATTACTCCGTGTACAGCATTAAACTCTGCAACATTTATTCGGTTGTGGCTTACATAAAGATAAGCTTTAGCTTCTAAAACGTCTTGATTTTGGTAAGTTAATTTTATATGATGTAATCCTTTAAAAAAGACGGTTTCGTATTTACTTCCCAATAATTGATTGAGTTTTAATGTACCTACAGACAAAGCTTGAGGAAAATCGCGTTCTCTTATATAACCGGGATAATTTAAGAGTTTGTGTCGCTTTTCTGGAGTACAAAGCCCTTTAATTACTAAATAATCTAAAAATAAATTCCATTTAGGTTCTAGCGATGGTTGTTTTGCTAAATAGCATTCTAATCCGATTTTAGGATATATATTTTCTCCCACATCAATATCCAGATCGATACGATCTACTACATTTTCTAGTTCTTTTAATAATTGAGATAGATTATCAGTACAACCAAGCCAATTCATGCTTTTTAAAAAAGGAATAACAGCTTGCAGTTGAATATTTCTGATACAAAGTCTGACTGCATCAACTTTGCGAGCTAACATCAAACCAATCTGAAAAATGTAAGCATCTTGGGGTAAATTATCAAAGCATTGTAATACTTTTTCTTTGACTTTTTCTGGTAGTTGACGATTTAACAACAATGGTAATGCAGTTTCTGTTACCCATTGGTGTGGATGATAATTAATTTTTGAAACCTGTTTTATTCCTCTTTTATTTTCTGTTGGTATTACACCAAAAAATGCACTAGGAATTGGATGATTTGATACTATTTCTTCAATATCAAATTCTAGCCAGACATTGTAAACTAAATTGTGTAAAGGAGAAGAAGTATTATTCCAAGACTGACTAAAATTATTTATATTTTGCCATTCTGGTTCCTGCATCAATAAAGAAGGTAAATTAATACTACAATCTTCATTACCAAGAACTTTTTTTCCTGCCTCATAAGCACCAGCACAAACTAAAAAGTCAGTATAAGAAGTATTATTTCCTAAACGATATTCAAAACCAAAGTAATTAGTTAAACTTTGAGGTAATACACTAGCGACCGTTTTTATATTATCCCAATTCTTAGTAGTAATTAATTCTGGTATAATTCCAGGCTCGATAATATCGAGATAGTCTTTAAGTGATTTTGTAACCTGAAATTTATGATTAGTTACTGTTTGATTATTTTTAGTTACTTGTTGAAATTTAGTCATAAACTTTAATTACTAGCAATAAGTTATTTGTACGAATAGTGAGATTTTTTATTGAGAAATTACTCAAGTTCAAATATGAATTATTTTAGGCTACATAATTTAAATGGGGATTTCAGCCCCATTTTAACGAAAATAAATTCAATACAAAGCTTCAATCAATGATGCTTTTTTATCTTCAAAGATATAACCATCACCAATGTGCCAGGGAATAACCTGAGTGTTACAGTCTAACTGCTTTAATTCCTCATTTACAGCCTTAATTAAACGTTCGTCATGTTCTGTATAGTCTCCCAATTCTGCCCAACCATGAGCATAAGGAAAACAAGACTTAGCTCCCACAATCTGGCAAACTTCTGCTACTCCCTTTGGTCCTAAAGTTGAAAGATGATATCCTTCTGCTTTACCCATTATAGAAAGCATTTGCGGATTACTCATCAGAGTTCCGACAATATCGACTCCCCAATTATAAGTATTCGTACCAATGGAGTTATAAGATAGAGGTTGAAAATTGCTTAACACCAAATCAACACCACCAAAGTGTTGCTTAACATATTCTGCTACTTCTGTAGTTACTCCCATTGGATCGTCGCCAGAATCGATTAAAAACCAAGAAGAATAATGTTTTGTCCGCAATAGATAGGTGTTCCCCCAATTACGTAAATCGGGATGCTTGAATTTATTGTACTGAGGATTTAAAGGTTGTTCTCCATAAAAAGGTAAGACATTTACCTCAATATCCCCAACTAATATCCCATCACTATACCAATCCACTGCAATTACATTCTCAAATCCCAAACTTTTAAGTTTTGATTCCATATCTTCACAGATAATGGAGTTCCGGGGTACTTTTGGAACGAAAATCGGAATGCTTTTAGGAAACATCATCAATGTGGGACAATGCCAATGGTCGTAATGACTGTGGGAAATCAAAATCCCGTCCACCCAGCCTTCTAACATAGCACGACTAATATCTTGTTTGATATCAGTTGAACCATAATTAGAATGTAGTTGGGGATCGACTAAGATACCCGTAGTTGCAGTACGATATAACAATCCTGCGTGTTGTAAGCGATAAACCCCTGGCTGTTCTAAAGATATAGATTTTTTTTCTTGGGTTTCTTCTTTAACAACCCAAGACTTGATTAATTTGTCCAATAACTCTACCATGGAATCACTAACCTGGTGACAAATCTGTTGGTAAGAAAATTGGGCTTGACCGCAAAGGGATAGCAGTTGATGAATCTCAGGTAAAGCTGACTGGTCGCTAATTACTTCTCTATCATTACTAAGCAAAAAGTCAGCTAGTCGATTATTGCTGAAAAACAGCATCAAAAGTGGATTATTCTCAAGAAATAGCAACTCTTCTTTAAGAGAAAAACTCTCAACGACATTTTGAGGATCGATATAGAAGCAATCATCAACAACTTGTTGGTGGTTTCCTGCTGCTTCAACAATGGACTTTTCTAAGTTATCGGATTCAACGAAGCGATCCAATATCTCTTGAATAAAAGGTTGAATTCCATAGCTGCAATAATCAATTGCACTCCAGGATCGAAATTGCGAGCCTCTACTAAATGATATGATTTTTTCCATTCACTTACTCGGTTATTTACTCAGAGAATAACTTTAGATTAAATTTCTATAGTCTTGGAAAGTTCTTGTAAAATAATTCTAAAGTAGGGTGTACTATGGCAATCCAAAGATTTAAACTCGACTCCAACCTAAATTTTACACCTCACGGTGCTAGACAATTCTACCAATATTTGATATATTTTTGTTTATTACTCCTTCCCTTATTACTTACGAACGAAGTTCGTTGAAAATTGGTTGTTAGTCCATGTAAATAAGGGAAGAAGGTTGGATTTAGGTTGGGGTCTAGACCCCCATCCTAAATCTTGCACCACATGGTGTTAGGGAATTCTAACCATATTTAATGAAATATTGCAGCATTCCTTCTTACTTACGAACGAAGTTCGTTGAAAATTGGTTGTTAGCCTATTAGAAACAACTTAACTACCAGGATTTATGTTGTTTAATAGCTTTTCCAATATCAGGTATTGTCGCTCGATTTGCTCCTCCAGCAACAGCTTCCAATTCTTGGTCGTTTAACTCACCAGCTTCAATTTTTTTCTGGTGTTCTGCTTGACGCTTTTCCATTTCTGCCGAAATCTCTGATTCAGAAAACTCATATCCCTTAGACTGAGCTAGTTTGATAACTTCTTTGACATCAGTTCCCATTTCTAAGACTTTAGCTAACTCTGCTTGTAGCGCTTCGTCTTGTTCAACATTGTTTAAAAACTCTTGTGCTCTATTAGCCATGATTTTTTCAGTTCCTTATGATTTTGTAGTTTCTTGGAAGTATGGTTTCCTTGTCTGAAACCTTGATTGAATATTAACAGTAGAATCAACAGAAAATCATACAGAAAAGTGTATGTTTTTTTTCTTCGGCAATTTTTGAGGCTGTATGTATTAGGGTACGTCCATATTAGGGTGAATTGTAGATTGATTAGATTAGGGAAAAATCTGATTTTTATTCTGATACAAATCTAAACATATTACAGTCTAAACGCAATTATCAAACCTATGATGCTATAATATGTCTTGATTTACTATTAACCAATTCCTTAAGGATGGATATCGAAGCAATTGTCCACAATTTGTTGGTGTTTCCGTGCTGCTTTAATATCTCTTGAATAATAAGGTTAAATACTATAGTTACAACAATAATTTGCGGTCAAGCCTTAGAATTTCAAGCCTTGACCGCACGGTTATTTACTCAGAGAATAACTTTAGATTTAATTTCTTTGCCTTAGACTGATGTATTCAATGAAGATCGGCGTTGCATAAATGCGCAATAAACTAGCGCCTGAAAACTATAAATAATTCCTTCAAAATATTGCGATCGCCATCCCATGATTAAGCAACGCCCATTTTTTTTAATGTGCGAAAAACTTTCACTGTACTCACCTCATCAACTACTTCTAAACTCACTAGTAGTTCGCTCTTATTAGTTTGCGGGGTTAATTGTAAGAAAAAAAGTAATTTTCTCGAACAGCCTCCCCTGCTCCTCCTGCTTCCCCTGCTTACCCACCAAGGCGATATTGGTGTGGTGAACCACTAGTATTTGTTTTCATTAATTTTCGTGGGTTTATTTATAGCTCAAATCTTTAATTCAAAAGGAATGTAGGTTTAAAAGCACCCATTAAAACTAATGATTTGGAAAAAGAGCATTTCTACCACTTTTTCCCAAAACAAGCACCTGGAGTTACGCCCGCGGTAGCGTAGTACTGACTGTTTGGAAAAACCGCTCCCCCTGCAACTTTTTCTAAATCTTCATCACTTAACTCACCTAGCTCTAGATTTTCTCACCTTCTGCTTTACGCTTTTCGACTTCTGCCAAAAGCTCTTCTGGGGAAAACTCATATCCCTAAAACTGAGCTAGTTCGGTAACTGCTCGGCGCTCATTTCCTGTCTCGAGGGCTGTAGCTAACTCTACTTTTAGGGCTTCGTCTTCTGCCACCTTGTCTTAAAAACTCTTGTACTGATGTAATAGCCATGATTTTTTAGTTCCTTTAAAGTATTACTCTGAAGT
The DNA here is from genome assembly GCA_039820385.1 of Cyanobacteria bacterium J06635_10. Classification (GTDB taxonomy): domain Bacteria; phylum Cyanobacteriota; class Cyanobacteriia; order Cyanobacteriales; family Nostocaceae; genus Rivularia. The sequence continues at coordinate 2,172 of JBCBQE010000201.1, read as the reverse complement.
ATTATTTCGTTGTCTGAAACCTTGATTGCATATTAACAGTAGGGCAAACAGAAAATCATACAGAAAAGTGTATATTTTTTTTCTTCGGTAATATAAGTCTATGATTTAGGAACCTGCAACCGCCCTTTAAACTTTTTTATTTGCTTTGGGTCATCAATAGCTACTATCAAAGCTGCAACAAGTTGCTTTATAGTAATCCCAGGAGATTCAGCCAGTATATCATCAAGAACAAAATTAGCTACAGGTCCAAGACAAAGCAATAATTCTTGCCGACAATGCTCAATAAATTCTGTGTTAGAAGCAGCCGCAGTTCCTTGGGTTTGCCCCTTATTATGTTTTGTAGACTGATGCTTTTGAGCGATTTCGATAGACTGTTTAAATTTTTCTGCGCGTTTGGGATCGGAAATTCCCGCAGCTAGGGCTTCTATAAATTCTTGTCGCTTAATATTTGGATATTCTGCCAAAATATCCTTCACCATAAAATTTGCAAAAGGACCAACTACATTATTTAGTTCCTGCTGGCAATAATGGATAAAATCAGGGTTAAGTGGCTTAGATACTGTTGTTTGTAATGATGTTTCTCCAGAATAAGCATGAGAGCTAGGAAGTTTTTGGCTGGCAACTATCTCTTCAGATTGTTCTACTTCTAATTGAGATTTTGTAAATGTTTCTGTTTTATTCTTAAGATTCTTTACTCGCTGCTCTAAGAGTTTAAATTCATCTGATTCTACAATCTCAGCAACTTGATGCTCTCTCTTAGCTTCGTCAATATTAATTTCTATTTTTTTGATTGAATGAATGGCAGTTACTTCTTCAGGAAAATTTGGTAACTCTAATGTATGTAGTACTTCACTAGCTGACTGATACCGTTCGGTTGGTTTTTCGGCTAGCATTTTATCAATTATACGAGTCAAGTTATCGCTAATTTTGACGTAAGAATTCCATTGCCAATCTAAATTTTGGTCTAATAATAAATCTGGTGTTTTTCCTGTCAAAAGTACAACAGCGCAAACAGCTAAAGAGTAAATGTCGCTACAACAATAACATACCCCTCCACGTATTTGCTCTAAAGGGGCATAGCCCACTTTACCTACTGCTGTGCCACGAAGAGCTTGTTTATTATTACTCAAAGCCCACATCTGGCTCACATTTTCTTTGGCTAAACCAAAATCAATCAGTACTGGTTTTGATTGGTTTGTCCGAAGCATTACATTTTCTAAAGAAATATCTCGGTGAATTAAATTATGTTTGTGGATATAGTCTAAAACTGGTAATATATCCCACAACCATTGAATTACCTCAGGTTCAGAGAATGCCTTACCTGTTTGAGAAAGTCGTTCTTGCAAAACTTGAGAATAAGTTGTACCTTCAATATATTCTTGTACAATAAATAGCCTTTCTTTATCTATAAACCAAGCGATAAACTTGGGAATTTGCGGATGGTCTATGTTATACAGGATTCTTGCTTCGCGCTCGAATAGTTCGCGAGATTTCTGAATTATTTCTTTTCCTGTGTTCGGATATACAAATTCTTTTAATACACAGGTTTCACCGAAACGTTGGGTGTCACATGCTAGATAAGTTCGCCCAAAGCCACCTTGCCCAAGAAACCTTTGAATTAGATAACGATTGTCGATTAAGTTTCCCGCGTTCATTTGCATTTGCTTTTATGCAGTTCTGGTTCATAAATAGCATACAAGATTGACCAAAACAGTAATGCTGGAATTTTCTAATCCAAATAATTGAAATCTGACTCCCAACAGGTTATACTAATTACACTAATTATTTCCTTCTTGTCTGAAACCTTCCAACCTAACAAAGTGTCGTCACAACTATTATTAGTTGTCTTACCTGGTTAGTCTATTGAAAAATATTGATTAAACCTTTCCTTGAAACCTTCTTACTACTGGCAAACTTTGTTACTGTATAACTGAATCAATCCAACATTTATATATACAGCACCTTGCAAATAGATAAGGTACATTTCCCTGCTCCCTGCATTTTCAAGATGTGATGTGTACCTCACTCCTTAGGTAATCTGCTGTATTCCCTCAGAAAAAAATGCTAAAACTCACATTTGATTTGTAAAACGAAAATTTGGCGTTGCACAATCGTAATATGAAATTATGATTTCACATTGCAGGAGACGTAACACTGTTACGTCTCTACACA